>DASSGM010000114.1:0-3423 GCA_035693465.1 Bradyrhizobium sp.
TCCAGTGTGACCTCTCGGTGACAGCTTTTTGAGCAGAAGCTGTCTATCTCCGCGCCACGGTGCAGCCGGCACGCGGCTGATCCGAAATCATCTCTGGAGAATAAAACTTAATGAAGAAGTTTCTACTCGGTACTGTGGCGCTGGTCGCTCTCGGCGCGACCGTGCCAGCACTCGCAGCCGATCTCGCCGCGCGTCCCTACACCAAGGCTCCCGCTTACGCGCAGCCGATCTACAACTGGACCGGCTTCTACATCGGCGGTCATCTCGGTGGCGCGTTCGGCGGCGACAATAGCTTGACGGGGAGCGATGGCCGCTTCCTCGGCGGCTTGCAGGGCGGCGCCGATTATCAGTTCGCCCCGAGCTGGGTTGTCGGTATCGAAGCCCAGTATTCCTGGCTCGGCAACAGCAACAACGGCGTGTTGTTCCCCGGCGGCGTTCTCGTCACCTCCAACAGCGACCAGCTTGGATCGGTCACCGGCCGGCTCGGCTACACCTGGGGCCCGGCGCTGCTTTACGCCAAGGGCGGTTACGCCTGGAGGGATCGCAACAACCTCAACGTAAGCGTCGGCGGCCTGCCGGTAGCGTTCACGACCGACGGCAATCATCGCGACGGTTACACCGTCGGCGCAGGCCTCGAATACATGTTCGCGCCGAACTGGTCGGCCAAGGCCGAATACCAGTACTACAACTTCGGCGACACGACCTTCACGGCCGGCCCCGCGCCCATCGTCGGCGTCCGATTCCGGAACGACGAGCATACTGTGAAGGCCGGTCTGAATTACCGCTTCAACTGGGGCGGGCCGGCTGTCGCCGGGTACTGATCGCTCCAATCACAATCTGAAAAGGCCGGCCTTGCGCCGGCCTTTTTTGTTTTGATCGGCAAAAATCCCGCAAATCCTGCAAATGCTCCCGATTTTGTTAACCGGGTAACGTGATACTGCCGCTCGCGATTCAGACGGATTGCTTGGGCGGGGGCGACATGGCGGCGCGATTCACGATCGGTAGACTTGGTTGGCGCTCGCGATTCTTGCGGCTGCAATGGGGCGTCAGGGCAAGCCTGTTCGCCGCCTTCGCCGTGATCGCGGGCATGGGCCTCCTCATCAGCATCGGCGCCGGCCTGGTGCTGGGACATCTCGGCGAGAGGATGGTCGATCTGAGCGCACGGGACATCCCCCGCCTCGCGGCCAGCCTGCAGCTTTCTGCCCAGAGCGCCAGCCTTGCCAGTCAGGGGCCGGCGCTGTTGGCCTCTCGCAGCGAGGAGTCGCTGAACGAACGCGTCAAGAAAATCAAGGAAACCCAGGCGGTCGCGTTCGACAAGCTCGGCGAGGTGATCGAACTCGGCGCCGACAGGGCGGTGGTCGCCGCCCTCACTGAAACCGTAAAAAATATCGACGATAACATCAAGAGCCTGGTCGCAGCCGCCCGCGAGCGGTTGGAGGTCGCCGCGCAGCATGAGAAACACTACGATGCGCTGCGCAGCGCGCAGGCGGAGTTCGTTGCCGCCGCCAACCCTGCAATGCTGGACGCCCAGATCCAGATCAACGCCATCCTCGGCTCTGCCATGCTTTCCCAGGATGATGCAACCCAAGTGGCGCGGACCATCGACCAGCTCGGCAACGCCGTCGCCGGCGGCAACCTGATGGCATCCGAAATGACCGCAGCGCTCTCGGCAAACAGCAGCGATACGCTCGAAGCCATCGAAAAGGAATTCGAGGTCGCGCAGGCGCGCGTCAAATCGAACCTCGATTTGCTGCCGCAAAATTCCACGACCAGGGCGCTCAAGGACGCAGCGCTGAAATTACTGGCGCTGGGCGAGGGCAAGACCGGCGTCTTTAAACTTCGCCAGAAAGAGCTGGACGCCAACGATTACGGCCAGCTGGTGCTCGATGAAACCCGCAAGCTCAATGTCGGCCTTGGCATCAGCGTGCAACAACTGGTGAGCGGCGTGCAGAGCGAGACCGACGCCTCGACCTGGCAGGCCCGCAAGGAGATCTCGCTCGCGACTACGGTCATGCTTGCGCTCGGCGGCCTCACCCTGGTCGGATCCGTGCTGTTTGTCTGGCTCTATGTCGGCCGCAGCGTCCTGCGCCGGATCGGCAGTCTGCAACGCTCGATGCAGCTTCTCTCGGACGGCGACCTTGAATCAGAAATCTATCGCTCGAGCCAGCGCGACGAGATCGCGTCGATGGCGAATTCGCTGCAGATTTTCCGCGAGAGCATGATCGAGGCCCGCGCGCTCTCCGCCGATCAGGACAGGGACCGCATCGGCAAGGCCGAACGCGCCTCCCGCATGGAGTTGCGGATTGCCGAATTCGAGGCAACCGTCCGCACCGCGCTGAACGGCCTGCAGCGATCGGCCAATTCCATGCAGGCCACGGCGCAAAGCATGTCGGCGACCGCCGACCAATCCAGCGCGCTGGTGAACGCGGTGGCCTCCGCCGCCGAGGAAACCTCGGCCAATGTGCAGACGGTATCCGCCGGCACCGAGGAATTGTCCTCCTCGATCGCCGAGATCGGCCGCCAGGTGGTGACTTCGGCGCAGATTGCGCGCAAGGCCGTCGAAGAAGCCGGCGCAACCGATGCCACCATGCAAGGTCTTGCCGACAACGCCAGCCGCATCAGCGTCGTCGTCGATCTGATTCAGGTGATCGCCTCGCAAACCAATCTGCTCGCGCTCAACGCCACCATCGAAGCCGCGCGCGCGGGCGAAGCCGGCCGCGGCTTTGCGGTGGTCGCCTCCGAAGTAAAAAGTCTCGCCAACCAGACCGCGAAGGCCACCGACGAAATTCGCGCACAAATCGCCAGCATGCAGCAGGTGACGACGTCCGCGGTCGGCGCTATCCGGAACATCGGCCAGACCATCGGCGAGATCAACGACGTCACCACCGCGATCGCGGCGGCAGTGGAGGAGCAGGGCGCGGCGACACGCGAGATCGCCCGCAACGTTCAGCACGCCGCCGGCGGCACAGCCGAGGTCTCCAGCAACATCGTCGGGGTCTCTACCGCTTCCGCCCAGGCCGATCGGCCGCCGGCGAGGTGCTGAGCGCCTCCAGCGCGCTGCGCCGCGAGGCCGACGTTCTCCGCGCGGAAATCGACGCGTTCCTGACCAACATCCGGGCGGCTTAGCGACGCTCGTCATTCCAGGATAATGCGTTAACACCGGGCCTCAGATGCGCATTGCGCATCGGGGAATCCTTGGATTCCGGGTTCTATACGAAGCCTGTGATCGGGCCGGCCATGGGCCTGACCCGTTGGCATCGCCCCGGAATGACAGCCCAATCGAGCAGCCATGAGTTTTGCCCAAGCCGGCCCCTGTTTTTTTCGGCTGGCGCCGCGCCCAATGTGCGGCTAAGCCGATAGCAGGACATTGCGACGCAAAACGATGCATTCAAGAACAGATACCGTTCACTCCTCGGCCGAGGC
>DASSGM010000115.1:0-4375 GCA_035693465.1 Bradyrhizobium sp.
CTGCGGGCGCTGCGGATCGGAGAGGCGGCGGCGGAGTTCTTCCAGAATGCGGCGAACCCGCTGCACATCGATTTCGCCGGGGATCTTCACCGAATAATCATCGCTGTATTCGTGCCCGTGCAGCGGCCGTCCAAGCGGATCGGTGCCATTGGCACCGCTTTGCTGCCGGCCGATGCGATTGCCGGGGCCGTCACCCTGTCCCTCATCGCCCTGCTGCATCGCCTGCGCAAGGCTCTGGGCGCCCTTGCGCAGCGCATCCAGCGCGCGGCCTTGTGAATCCACGGCGCCATCGGCGTTGCCCTCGCCGAGCTTGTCGCCGGCATCGCCCATCGCGGTATCGGCCTCGCCGAGGCCATCCTCGCCCTCGCCTTGCTCGGCGTCCTGGCCCGGCTGCCCCTGCTGACCCTTTTCGCCGCGCTGCCCCTGTCCCATGCCGCGCTTGGCAAGCTCCTGCTGCAACTTCTTGAGCCGGTCGCGCAGGCCCTGCTGATCCTGCTGCAGATCGCCCATGCTTTGATCGCCCTGCTTGCCGCGCATGCGATCGCGCCGCGAATCCTGGCCCTGCTTGAAGGTCTTGTCGCGCAACTGCTGCTGCTTGCGGATCATATCGCCAAGCTCGTTCAGCGCCTGCTCCATGTCGCCGTCGCCCTGGCCGGGCTGCGCCATTTGCAGATTTTCCAGCATCTGCTGCAGCTGTTCGAGCAATTGCCTGGCGGCGTCCTTGTCGCCGGAGCGCGACAGCCGCTCCATGCGCTCGATCATGTTGTTGAGATCCTGCTGGCGCAGCACCCGGGTATTGGGATCGAGCGGCCGCGCCAGCTGCTGGGGATTGTTGCGCAATTGCTCGGCGAGCTGGCGCATGAAATTATCCAGCGCGGCGCGCAGGTTCTCGGTGAGCTTCTTGATCTCTTCGTCGCTGGCGCCGCGCTCGAGCGCCTGCTTGAGCGCCTCCTGCGCGGCACGCAAGGCCTTGTCCACATCGGTGATGTTGCCATCCTCGATGGTGACCGCGAGCGCCCACAGGCTGGCGACGACCTCGCGCATCGCGTTGTCGGTGCGGGCGGCATCCAGCTGCCGCGCGACGCTGTGGAGGCCGAGATAATGGCCGGCTTCGGGGGTGAACAATTCCGGCGCAATCATTAGTGCCTCGAGCGCCGCATACACCTGCGAGTTCCGGTTGGCATCGAGCGCCAAAATGCGGCGCTGCTCGATCAACGCCCGCGCCAGGGGTTTTGTGAACAGCCGCTCCGGAAGCCGCATACTGAACGGCTCGCTGCGGCCCTCGTTGCCGGCCTCATCCTTTGCCGTCAGGGTCAAGGTGACGTCGGCGCCGGCATAGGGATCCTCGCTGAGATCCTTGACCGTCTGTCCAACGCCATTGCGGGTCCGCGCGTTCGGAAGCACCAGCGTAAATTGCGGTGGTTCGAAGAGAGGGCGCGGGTTGCTCGAATTTTTCTCGGTCGCGCCTTTCGACGGCTCAACGGGGCGAAGGGCAAAGCGCGCCTGCGCTTCGGTGACGCCATAATCATCCTCGATCCGGTAGGACATCTGCAGCGAGCCGCGGGCCTGACGTTCCGGGTCTTTCGCAAGCGAGATGGTCGGGGCGCGATCGGGGACGGCGCTGAATTTCCATTGCGGCTGACCGGAGGGCGCGCGGACATGCGCAGTGCCATCGCCGGCGATGGTGAAATGCCGTTCGTTGGTGCCCTTGGGCGCCTGCTCGGCCGGTGCGGCTTCGGTCACACCGCCACCGGCCACCACATCAAGGTTGCCGCCGCTCGAGCGCACGATCAGCGTAGAGCCCGCCGGCACCGGCAGTGGGCCCGCGGCGGGCGCCGCGGCTTCCTTGTTCGCCGCCGACAGAATGATCGGCGGCTTGCCGGTATAGACCGGCGGCGTCACCCAGGCATCGACCCTGATATTGGCCGGCGACAGGACGCCGTTCCAGTCGAACGCCGCCGCGACGCGCAGCATGCGCTCGTCGCCCGCGGCAACATAGGCCGCCACCATCATCACCGCGACCAGCGCGCGCAACGCCCAGGGATCGTGAAACGGAAGCCGCGGCGACGGCAAGCCGGCGCGGATGCGCTTGATCGATGCCAAGGTGCGTTCGCGTTGCGCCTGCCACAGCGCCAGCGCCACCGGATCCTGGGTTGCAAGCGTATCGGTGAGCGCCGTTGCGGGGCGATGGCGGATGCCAGTGCCGCGATCGAGCCGGCTCAGCCCTTCTGCGCGGCTCGGCCAGCGAAACCAGACCAGCGGGAACAGCGCGCCCAGCGCCAGCAGCACGAACAGTGCGAGGCCGATGGCGCGGGCAATAAACGGCAGCGCCAGCCACAACCCGGCCCAGGACGCCACCAGGAATAGTCCGGCGACAGTGAGCAGCCGGGCCAGATGTGGCCAGCTTCGCTCCCACGCGATCGCATATTTTGCCCGCTGCAGGGCCTGCGTCAGCCTAAGCCGCGAAACGGCACCAGAATCGCGCGCTGGCTCTGACGGGTCGGGGGTCGCGCCGCTCAACAAACTCTCTCCAAACTCTCCGGGTTCTTCGAAACAGCACTCTAGCACAACGGCGGCAATGAGGCACCCGTTCCGGAGCCGTCGCCCCCACCTGAAAATGCGCATAACACGAAGGCGTGACTACGCGGCCGCGACCTCGTAACGTCGGCCATCGATCCATCACGACCTCAAGGAAAGACCATGGACAAGAAAACGCACGACAAGGGGCTGGAAATTCGTAAAGCCGTGCTGGGCGAGGCCTACGTCTCAAACGCGCTCAAGAATGCCGACGATTTCAACAAGCCGTTTCAGGAACTGGTCACCGAATACTGCTGGGGCGCGATATGGGGCCGCGAGCAATTGCCGCGTAAAACCCGCAGCATGCTCAACCTGGCGATGATCTCGATTCTGAATCGGCCGCACGAATTGCGCGTGCATATCAAGGGCGCACTCGTCAATGGCGTGACCAAGGACGAGATTCGCGAAATCTTCATGCAGGTGGCGATCTACGCCGGCATTCCCGCGGGCGTCGACAGTTTTCGCATCGCGCGCGAGGTGTTCGCCGAATTGGATAAGGGCTGAGGCGCATCATCATGGACATCGGATTCATCGGCCTGGGCAAGATGGGCTTTCCCATGGCTCGCCGCCTGATCGAGGCCGGGCATCAACTCGTGGTCTTCGACCAGCGCAAGGAGGCAGTCGACAAATTGATGACGCTTGGCGCGCAGCCCGCTTCCTCGCCAAAAGACGTCGCCGATCGCGCCGAGACCGTGCTGGCGAGCCTGCCGTCGCTGCAGGCTTCGCTCGAAGTCGCAACCGGCGTGGGCGGCGTGATCGAAGGCAAGCGCGCAAGGCGCTTCGTCGATCTCTCCACCGTCGGCTCGCACATGGCGGTGCGCATTCACGATCTGTTGGCGAAACGCAACATGGTGCAGCTCGACAGTCCCGTCAGCGGCGGCGTCGGCGGCGCCGAAAAGGGTACGCTCGCGGTCATGGTGTCGGGGCCTCGCACCGATTTCGAGGCGGTCAAGTCCGCGCTCGATGTCATCGGCAGAGTGTTCTTTATCGGCGAAAAACCCGGCTCGGCGCAGACCATGAAGCTTGCCAACAATCTTTTGTCGGCGACCGCCGTCGTCGCCACCTCGGAAGCCGTGGTGATGGGCGTCAAATCGGGCCTCGATCCCAACGTCATGATCGACGTGATCAATGCCGGATCGGGCATGACCACCGCGAGCCGGGACAAGTTTCCACGCTCGATCCTGCCGCGCACCTTCGATTTCGGCTTTGCCACCGGGCTGATGGTGAAGGACGTGCGGCTTTGCCTCGAAGAAGCCAAGGCGCTGGGCCTATCGATGGAGGTCGCTGAGGCGGTCGGGCGTCTGTGGGAAGTGGTGATCCGCGAGATGGGCCCGGAATCCGATTTCACCTCGGCGATCAAGCCGATCGAAAAAGCGGCGGGCGTGGTGGTGGGCCGCAAGGGCGGCCACGCGGCGAAGTAAAGGCCGCTCATAACCTATCTACTCCGTCGTCTCGGCTACCCAAGTTGTTGGGTAAGAAAGAAAACCAGCAGCGGGTGAAACAAGTAACGCCGGTGGCTATAGGTCCCCGCTTTCGCGGGAACGACGCTAGCTCAGCCACGGCGCCAGCTTGTCCATCGCAATCAGGTCATCGACTTCGATGCGCGGCCGCACCACCGCGTACCGGCCGTCCTTGACCAGCACTTCCGGGACCAGTGCGCGGGTGTTGTAGGTGCCGGACTGCACCGCGCCGTAGGCGCCGGCCGTCATGATCGCCAGCAGATCGCCCGCCTTGGGCTCGGGCAGAGTCCTGTCGAGCGCCAGATAATCGCCGCTTTCGCAGACCGGGCCGACCACGT
>DASSGM010000116.1:0-7048 GCA_035693465.1 Bradyrhizobium sp.
CAGCGAATGATGGCAGATGGTCTCCGCATGGTACCCGATTGGCGTCGTTCCACCATACCCGAATGGAATGGTCTACGTTCTCCTGAACTTCGAATGAGGATGCGCGAAGCCTTTATAGAGGCGGGCTTGCCCGAATGAACATGCTCGAATGAACACGATGCGTCGTGTCGCGCCTATTCCGGCGGATGTCCCCAGCCGCACATCCCGGTCTCGCGCCAGATTGACGCTGAGCTTGCCATCACGCCGTGGGCCCTTGTTTTGTCGCGAAGCGGCGAATTCATCCGCTCGCATGTATTTCGCTTCACATGACCGTCTCGGAGCCACAGGCGCTTGAGGGGGGACCGTCCGCGCTAACGCGCTTGAGCCGCCGGGCTTCCCCGGCGGCTCAAGCATTGCGTAGCGATGTGGTGCGACGCGCTGCGTCGCGTGGCGGAACCTTGCGATGCGCCGAGGCGATCGGGTTGCCTACCGTGATGTCGATAAGTCCTACGCGTCTCATCGACGACCCCAACATGATGCAGTCGCGAGGCGGCTTCAAGACAGCGCTGCTGCCCTATAGCGTTCACAAAACCTGTTGCCTGCGCTGACGCTCCTGGAGCGACGGGCGAATGGAGACCGGTGCCCCATCGGGAAAGCGTCGGTGCCCAGTTTTTCCGAACGCTGTTGACCCGGTTAGCTCCGAGCTATCAACTACCTCCACGCAAACCGCGCTATGAATTTGGCGCGGATCGGTGTTGCCTTTAAATTGCCGGAGGCCGGCTGATGGAATCAATCACCCGCCGCTTGTTTCTGTCGCTGGCGGCTATCCTTGCGCCTGGCGCCGCGTTCGCCCATCACGGCTGGGGCGGATATGACACATCCCGGTCGTTCACCGTCACCGGCCAGATCCTGAAATCGAGTTTCGAGAATCCGCACTGTGAGATCGAGATGGAGGTCGACCGCAAGCACTGGCGCTTCGTGCTGGCGCCGCCTGCGCGCATGCAGCAGCGCGGCATCACGCCGGATATGATCGCGCCGGGCAAGACCTGCACCGTGTTCGGCTATCCCCATACCAGCCATCCGGATGAGGCGCGCATCGAATACATCATTCTCGACGGCAAGCGCATCGAATTGCGGTAGGCGAGAGTGGAACATCAGCCGGCCGCGCCGATCTTCCTCGCCTTGCAGGAAAGCGCGCTGGGCCATGTGATGCGCAGCTCGCCCGCGCTTTACCCGGCGGTCGAGATCCTGCACATCCTCGGCTTCGTGGTGCTGGTGGGATCGATCCTGGCGCTGGATTTGAGGCTGCTCGGATTGGGGCGCGCGATTCCGATTCCGCCGATGGCGCAATTGCTGCTGCCGATGTCGCGCGTCGGTTTTCTGCTCGCGATCAGCATGGGATTTCTGTTGTTCAGCGCCGATGCGGCCCATGTCGTGCGCAATCCTGCGTTCCAGGCCAAGCTGCTGCTGATTGCGGCGGCGCTGGTCAACATCGTGATCGCGCATGTCGGCCCGTGGCGGCATATTGCGCTCTGGCGCGCCGAAGCCTCCGGCGGCGCCAAGGTCACCGCGCTGGTGTCGCTTCTGCTGTGGCCCGGCGCCGTCTGCGCCGGGCGCCTGATCGCGTATTTTTGACGGGTCCGCCGCCATGTGCCACATCCGCTTCGCTGTCTTTGCAATCCTCCTCGGCTTTTGCGCCGCAGCCGACATCGCCAACGCCGGCGAGGCCGAGGCCTGGACCGCGTTGCACGCAGGCCGGCATGTCGCCCTGATGCGCCATACCGATGCGCCGGGTGGCGCCGGCGACCCGCCGGGCTTCCGGCTCGATGACTGCGCCACCCAGCGCAATCTCAGCGCCAAGGGACGCGCGGACGCCGCCAGGATCGGGGCGCGGCTCCGCTCGGAAGGGATTGCGTTCGAAAAAATCCTCAGTTCGCCCTGGTGCCGCTGCATGGACACGGCGAGGCTAGCGGAACTGGGAGCGGTCGAAGCCGAGCCGACATTTGGCAATGTGGTCGTGCTGAGCGATCAAAGGGCCTCCCTGACCGCCGGGGCGCGCGCGGTCATCGACAAATGGAGCGGGAGCGGAATCCTTCTTGTCGTGACCCACGGCGCGAACATTTTCGCTCTCACCGGCATCTCGCCGGCAAGCGGCGAGATCGTCGTGGTCCGAAGCGGCGGTAGCAGCGAACCTGTCGGCCGCCTTGTTCTTGACTGACGCGCCCCGGTTCAGAGTCATTGAGGATCAATTTTACCAAGGCGCGTTCGTCGCCTTGCCAATTCTCGGTCATTCCCTCACGGAACCGCCGCCAAACCGGCGGCTGTGTACCGGCTTCGCATTTCAAGCCCCAGTGCTCGCGACAACCTGACGCCTTGTGGCGGCGCTGCCGATCCACACCTCACTCCGACAAGGAGAGATTTTAAGTGAGCGAACAGTCCAAAATGGAGCTCGACCGGCATTTCGCCTGGTTTGAAGAGCGGCTTCCTCCGGGGCCCGCGCGATTTGTCCGCTGGCTGCGCAAGCCATCCTCGCGCTACGTCCGGATTCCGCTTGCCCTTCTGCTGATGGTCGGCGGTATTTTCAGCTTTCTACCGGTGCTCGGATTGTGGATGCTTCCGCTCGGACTCCTTTTGTTCGCGCAAGACGTCCCCATCCTGCAGACGCCGTTGGCGCGGATGCTCGGCTGGATCGAACGCAAGTGGATCGAGCGTCAACGCGCAAAAAACGCGCTGTGACTCCATCAAGACGCCTTCTCGATTCGATTTTCGCCTCTGCTGCAGCGCATGGTGTGACTCAAAAGCCAACGCCGGCGATTAATCGAGGGTTTCACTACAAATAGTTGTAGATTTTTCTTTCACGAATCAGCGCGCTGATTCATTTTCGGCTTCTGGGGTCAATCTGGAGGCCGAGGTATGAACGTCATTGTTTTCGCATCGCGTAAAGGTGGCACGGGAAAGAGTACCCTGGCTGCCCATCTCGCGGCGCATGTCCATAGATCAACCAAGCCCTGTCTGCTGATCGATGCCGATCCGCAGGGCTCGCTCACATTATGGCACAAGCTGCGCGGCACCAACGAGCCGCCGATCAAGACCGCCGTCAATTCCGTCAGCGGGATCATCGCCGCCGCCAAGCGTGACGGAATCGAATGGGTATTCATAGATACGCCGCCGAACATGTCGGCCGTCGTGGAAGATGCCATCAGGAACGCCACGATGGCGATCATCCCGGCGCGGCCGGGGGTCTTCGACGTCAACGCCGTGCAGGAAACCATTCACTCCTGCCGCGCCGCGCGCAAGCCTTATGCGGTCGTGCTCAACGGCGCACCGGCGCGCCGGGACGACGTCGAGAGCCCGATCGTTACCATCGCGCGTGAATCGCTGGCCAAGTTCCGGGCGCCGGTATGGGGCGGCCAGATCACCAACCGCGCCGATCTTCTGATGGCGCTCAGCCATGGCGAAGGCGTTCGCGAATATTATGCCGAAGGCCGCGCCGCGGCGGAAATCGGACGGCTATGGGCCGCGACCGAACGCTCGGTCAAGGCAATCCGGGGCAATGCGTCGACGTCCGGCGCCATGCACAAGCAGGCGGCGTAGTTTAATCACGCCGAGGGGGCAATAAAAAACGCGCGGGCTCCGCGCGTTTTTTCTTTGCCGGCCGCTTCCCGGCATGAGGCGGCGCTGGTCCGGCGAATCAAGCGACCATCAGCACGTAGAAGACGACGACTGGCGACAGGGTCAGGATCACCGACCAGATGCCGAGCGCCCAGAGGATGTCCCCGGTCGTAAATCCCTGTTGTTCAGGGAATTGGTTATCTTCCGTATTCACAACGCCCCCGCGTTCTTGTTCTTGCGGGGACATGGATACGCCGCAAATTTTAAAAAGCCGGTCGCGATTTCGCTCGCATTTGATCACAGGCGCTACCGGGAATTAACGACGGCAAGCACCTGCCGTTGCCGTCAGCTTCCCGTCGGCAGGGGAACACGGCCGCCGCATCGTTCGAATTTTTAACAGCCACCACACCACGCATTAACCAAATCGAACTGCGGGCCCCGCTGGCGCGGCGTTCGTCACGCCAGCCGATGGCGGCCCGGGTCTGCGGCGGATCGCGCCGTTCTTCGTTCGATTTCCAGGTCGAGACGGGTGGCGAGCGCGGCGCTCGCTTCCGTCATCGGCAGCCGCACTTCCGCGCTCTCGATCAATCCCGTGCGCCACAGCCAATACTTGATCGGCGCCGGGCTTGGTTCGGAAAACAGCAATCGCGTGAGATCCGCGACCGACCGCCAATGAGACAGCGCGGCATCGCGCTCGCCCGCCACCACCAGCTTCCAAATCTGTGCAAACGTTTCGGTTTCAACATGCGCGGATGCGAGAATGCCGCCGTCGGCGCCATCGGTCAGTGCTTCGTGATATTGAGCATCCTCGCCGGTGAGCACGGCAAAACCGGCGGAGCGCCGGCGCAGCAGATCGAGCGACTGGTTTCGATCCGCCGAGCAATCCTTTAACCCGACGATATCAGGATGATCGGCCAGCCGCAGCATCGCCTCATTGCCGAGATTGACGCCGGTCCGGTAGGGAATGTTGTAGAGCATTATCGGTTGCGCAGCGCGATCCGCGAGCGCGCCGAAGTGAAGCTCCAGGCCTAACTGCGACGGCCGCGAATAATAGGGGCAGGAAATCAGGTAGCCATCGATCGGCCACGCCGCCGTTCTGTCCAGCGTGTCCAACAATGCGCGGGTGTTGCTGCCGGACAGGCCGAGGCAGACCGGAAGATTTCTGGCCATGCCGACTTCATCCCGGACCGTGAACACCAGCCGTTCGGTTTCCTCGGGCTCGAGGGTGAGGCCTTCGCCTGTGGTGGCGGCAAGAACCAGCCCATTGAGGGGAAGGGCCGCGTAATGCCGCGCCAGCCGTCGCAGCGAGGCCTCATCGAGCTCTCCATTGCGAAACGGAGTGACGAGCGGCAGCCAGAGGCCATGCAGGGAAGAGCGAAGGTCGGTCATTGGTCCATCTCCTCGGGGATTTGCGCCGGAGACGGGACAATAAAAAACCCCGTTCAGACGGCGGGGTTTGCGGATCAGTTTGGGCGAGAAGTCTATCGCGCGCGTCGATCTCCGGTCCCCGGAAGGGGAGCTTTTTTCGACAGCGCCGCATCGCACAGATTCGTGATCATCCGGAGACAATGGTTGGCCATACCGAATCTGTCAACGGGCGGGAGCTGCGTGCCGCCTGTCGCAGGCTTCACGAAAAAAAGCCGGGCTCGTCAGAGCCCGGCTTGAGATATTGGCCACGTGAGGCCGACACAATCACCTTCCAAGAGGGATTACTGAGTTTTCGCGCCACTGGAGGAGGGGGACAAATGCGCAACGCAAACCCTCAGCGTGCAACTACTATGAGCCGCGTGGGCGGCTTGCGGCAACCGCCCGCCTCGCATGTCAGTCATGCGGAGACCGGGGGCAGGCGGTAATGAGGAATCGCAAAGCTGCGCCGCGGCACCATCGCCGATTTCGGGAATTCGAAGCGATGCTAGAAAAGAAAGCTAAAATTCCGGCGTGCTTTGGCTCAGAATTCTCTGCAAGGGCGCCGCGGCAGGTGAACGAAACCCTGAAAGCACCCGCCGCGAAACATTACGCCGGCCAGCGCTGCGCCTTGCTCACCACAAAGTCGCGGAAAACCTGCACCCGCGCCACCGTCTTCAACTCTTCGGGATAGACGAAATAGGTGTCGATCTTGATCGATTCCGATTCCCCGAACAATTGCACCAGGCGATTATTTTCCTCGACCAGGTAGTCGGGCAGCGCCGCGATGCCGAGACCCTGTTGGCACGCCCGCACCAGTCCGAGGATGTTGTTGACCTTGAAGTAGGCCTCGCGCGGGCCGGAGCCGTTGCGGCCGGCCTCGATCAGCCAGCTGCGGTTCGCCAGGTGCGGGGGAACCTGCGAATCGCTCAGCATGATGATGCGATGCGCGTCGAGGTCGTCGAGGGTACGCGGCGTGCCGAAGCGCTTTATGTATTCCGGCGAGCAATAGGCGTGGAAGCCGATCGAGAACAGCTTGCGTTGGATTAGATCGGGCTGGGTCGGCTTGCGCGTTCGAATCGCGACGTCGGCCTCGCGCATCGACAGATCGAGATCCTCGTCGGTGACGATCATGGAAATCCGGATTTCCGGATACAGCGCGGTGAATTCCTGCAGCCGCGGAATCAGCCAGTTGATGCCGAGCGCTGGTGGCGTCGTGATCTTGAGGTCGCCGCTCGGCCGCTCGCGGCTGTCGGTCAGTTTTGCCCGCGCCGCCTGCAGCTGCATGAACACGTCATGCGCGGTGCGGAACAGGAGGTCGCCCTGCTCGGTGAGAATGAGGCCGCGCGCGTGGCGATGGAACAGCGATACCGCGAGCTCCTGCTCCAGCGCGCTGACCTGCCGCGAAACCGCCGATTGCGACAGCCCGAGCTGTTCACCGGCGTGCGTGAAGCTGCCCGCTTCCGCCGCTGCGTGAAACACCTTCAGCTTGTCCCAATCCATATCGGTAAATCCGTCGCGGGTTCGTGCCATGATCACTCCGCCGCCGCGCGGTCGCTCGCGCGCAAAGCGAGGAAACGTTCAGCTTCGAGGGCGGCCATGCAGCCAAGCCCCGCGGCCGTGACTGCCTGCCGGTAGATTTCGTCGGCGACATCGCCGGCGGCAAACACGCCGGGCACCGAGGTCGCGGTCGAGTTCGGCGCCACTTCGATATAGCCCGATGGTTTCAGCTTGACCTGGCCCGTGATCAGTTCGGTCGAAGGGGCGTGGCCGATGGCGATGAAGACGCCGTCCGCCGGCAGTTCGGTCAGCGCGCCGGTTTTAACATTCTTCAATCGGACGTGGGTGACCTTTCTCGGGTCCTCCGAGCCGCGGATTTCATCAATCGCGCTGTCCCAGACCACCCTGATCCTGGGATTCTTGAACAGCCGCTCCTGCAGGATGCGTTCGGCGCGGAAATGGTCGCGGCGATGCACGATAGTTACGTGCGATGCGAAGTTGGTGAGAAACAGCGCTTCCTCGACCGCGGTGTTGCCGCCGCCGACCACGACGA
>DASSGM010000117.1:0-21085 GCA_035693465.1 Bradyrhizobium sp.
CTTCAATGTCAGCCGCGACATCCGGTTACCCTCGGCGGACCTTCTGAGATCCCCCAGCAGGGCATCGAGATACTGGTTCAGCATCACGTTCTTCAGGTCGTGCGAGGTATAGAGCCGCCGGTGGACCTGCGCCACCGCCGCCACCCGCCCCATCGCATTGGTCAGCGCCGCCTTGACGTCGTCCTGGGTGGTTGAATTGGCCTGCAGGTGCAAGAGCGAGGCGATGATCTGCAAACTGTTGCCGATGCGATGGTTGACCTCGCGCAGCAGCATCTCGCGCTCGGCGGCAAGCGCGACATAGCGGTCGCGCGAGGCATGGACCTCGGCCTCGGCATCATCACGGGCTTTTCTTATCTCGGCCTGGCGCAGCGCGCCGTCGAGGGCGACCTGCAGCAGCGGGATGAAATCGCCGAGCGCATCTTTCACCAGATAATCGGCGGCGCCGGCCTTCAAGGCGGTCACGGCGATCTTTGAATCCTGCGAGGCCGTGACGAACACCACCGGCGGCGCATCCGGGATCGCCAGGATCCGCTGCAAGGTTTCGAGACCATCGAGGCCGGGCATGTATTGATCGAGCGCGATGACGTCGATGCCGCCTTGCGCAAGGCGATCGAGGCCCTCGCTACCGCTCGCCGCGTGAACGACCTTGAAGCCCAGCCGCGTCAGACCGCGCTCGACCAGCCTGGCCAGCGCCTTATCATCCTCGATATATAGCAGCGTCGGCATCGCAGGGATCACGTGGCGGCTGGCGGTATCTGAATCACGGAGAAGAACAGTCCGAGCTGGCGAATGGCGTTGGCGAAACTATCGTAATTCACCGGCTTGGTGATGTAGACGTTGCAACCGAGGTCGTAGCAGCGCTTGATTTCATGCGAATCGTCCGTGGTGGTGAGCACCACGACCGGCGTCGTCTTGAGATATCGGTTCTCCTTGACCCGCCGCAAGATGTCGATGCCGGTCATGTCGGGCAGATTGAGGTCGAGCAGGATCAGCAACGCCCGGCCCTTGTGGCCGAAACCGGTGCCGTCCTTCCCGAACAGGTAGTTTACCGCGGCTGTACCGTTGGTGAACGGCACGATGTCGTTGTTGACGCCGGAGCGGCGGATGTTTCGCTCGATCAGCCGGGCGTGCCCCTCGTCGTCCTCGATCATGATGATGGTGACTGGCTGGTTCATGCAATTCTATTCCCGGTACTGCCTGCCCAATTGATGGGCAATGTTATCGTGAAGGTGCTGCCACAGTGAAGTTCCGATGACACCGACATGGTTCCACCCAACCGCCGCACCAGCGCCCGGACGTGGGCAAGTCCAATGCCCTGTCCCGGCTTGTCCTGCGCACCGGCACGGCGGAACAGCTCAAAAATCCGCTGATGGTCCTTGGGATCGATGCCGCGGCCATTGTCGGCGACTTCGAAAATCGCAAAGCCGAGCTTGGTGCGGCCCCGCACCGAGATCTCCCCGGGAACCCCCGGCTTGAGATATTTGAGCGCGTTGTCGATCAGGTTCGAGAAAATCTGTTCCAGCGCCAGGCGGTCGCTAACGATGTGCGGCAGCGGCTCGACGCGAATCTGGGCTTTCGCTTCCGCGGCCTGATGCGCCACGGTCGTGACAATGCCCTGGATCAGTTCGCGGGTATCGATTCGCACCGGCTCGAATTCGCGCCGCCCCTCGCGGGTCAGGTTGAGGATGGCGCTGATCAGGCGATCCATCTTGGCGATCGACGATTTGATGAATTCCAGCGCCTCGGAGAAGTCCTGCGCGAGCTGCTTGTCTTCCTCCTCGAGGACGGGTTCCGCCACTGCTGCGCCCGCCGCCGCCGGGGAAGGCGAAACACGGCCAAGCGTTGCGATCCGCTTGAAAATGTCGTCGCGCAATTGCTCGAGTTCGCTGGTGAAGCCCATGATGTTCACCAGCGGCGAGCGCAGATCGTGGCTGACGATATAGGCGAAGCGCTGGATTTCGTCGTTGGCCTCGCGCAGATCGGCGGTGCGCTCGTCGATGGTGGCCTCGAGATTGAGGTTGGCGTCGCGCAACAGCGCTTCGGCGTCGTCACGCGCGCGCGCCGAGCGCCGTATCAGCAGGATCGAGATGCCGGCCAGCACGACGACGAAGCCGGAACCAACCCAGGTCATCGATGCCGCTAGCGATTGACTGCGGTCGGCGTTGGTCGTGCGCTCGACAAACAGCCGATCTTCTTCCGCCCGCATCTGGCTGGCGAGATCGTCGATATGCTTCATGGCGTCGCGACCGATACCCTCGCGAACGATCCGGGCGGCGTCGTCGATGCGCTGCGTACGCGCAAGTTCGATGGTGTCGCGAAATTCCTCGATTCGCTGATTGACGAGCGGAAGCATCTCGTCAACGAGTCGCTTTTCGGCGGGGGTGTCGCTGACAAGCTGGCTCAACCGCTGCAAGGCCGGCGTGAGCTTGGAGGCGGCATCGTCAAAATCGGTCTGAAAATTGGGCAGCAAGGTGGAGAGATAGCCGCGCTGCGCGCTTTCGGCGCGATGCAATTGCAGTTGAGCGAAGGACAGTTGGTTTTCGACTTCAACGGTGTGGAGCACCCAGCGCGCGTCCTGTCGCGCCCGGTTGACCAGATGGACCGAACCGGCGCTGATGATGGTCAGTACCACGAGGCCCGCCGCCAGCAGCAGGATCTGCCCAATCGCGCGCCGGCGCTTGGCGTCAGGCGTCACAACAATCTCGCGTCATGAAGCAATGGAATTCACGTAGTCCCCGAGCCGGGAAAGGCTTCCTTGGCCGAGCGAAACGCCTGTCCGAGCAACTGGTTCCAGCGAGCAACGGTATTTCCGGATGAAGTGGCCGCCTAGCTGCTGCCGGGCTGGCCGGCCAGGTAGTGCTCGAGCCAATGGATATGATAATCGCCATCGATAATGTCGGGCTCTCGGACCAATGCCCTGAACAGCGGCAGCGTGGTCTCGATACCATCCACCACCATTTCGTCCAGCGCGCGGCGCAGCCGCATCAGGCATTCGCCGCGGGTCTTGCCGTGAACGATCAGCTTGCCGACCAGCGAGTCATAATAGGGCGGGATGACGTAGCCCTGGTAGACGGCGGAATCGATGCGCACGCCAAGGCCGCCCGGCGGGTGATATTGCAGGATCTTGCCGGGCGAGGGGCGAAAGGTGGTGGGGTTCTCCGCATTGATACGGCACTCGATGCAGTGGCCGTTGATCATGACCTCGTCCTGGGTGAGCGGCAGATCGCCGCCGGCCGCAATGCGGATCTGCTCAAGTATGAGGTCGATATCCGTGATCATCTCGGTGACGGGATGCTCGACCTGTATGCGGGTGTTCATTTCGATGAAATAGAATTCGCCGTCCTCGTAGAGGAATTCCACGGTGCCGACGCCGAGATATTTGATCTGTTGCATCGCGTGAGCGACGGTGGCGCCGATTTTCTTGCGTGCCGCGGCATCAAGCGCAGGCGAAGGGCCTTCCTCCCAGACCTTCTGATGGCGTCGCTGCAGCGAGCAATCGCGCTCGCCGAGATGGATCGCGCCGCCGCGGCCGTCGCCCAGCACCTGGATTTCGATGTGGCGCGGCTTCTGCAGATATTTTTCCAGATAGACCGATGCGTCGCCAAATGCCGATTTGGCTTCATTGGCCGCGGTCGAGAGCGCCAGCGAGAGATCCTCGGGCGCCTGCGCGACCTTCATGCCGCGCCCGCCGCCGCCCGAAGCCGCCTTCACCAACACCGGAAAACCGATGGTCTGCGCGATCGCCATCGCGTCGTCGTCAGGCCCGACGGCGCCGTCGGAGCCGGGCACCACGGGAATCCCAAGCTTCTTTGCCGTCTTCTTGGCCTCGATCTTGTCGCCCATCAGGCGGATGTGTTCGGCCTTTGGTCCAATGAAATGCAAATTGTGCTCGGCGAGGATCTCGGCGAAGCGGGCGTTTTCGGCGAGAAAGCCATAGCCGGGATGCACCGCGTCGACACCGGTGATCTCGCAAGCCGCAAGCAGCGCCGGCACGTTGAGATAGCTGTCCTTTGACGGCGGCGGGCCGATGCAGACGCTCTCGTCGGCAAGCCGCACGTGCATGGCGTCGGCGTCGGCGGTGGAATGCACCGCCACTGTTGCGATGCCGAGCTCCTTACACGCGCGCAGAATGCGCAAGGCAATCTCGCCGCGATTGGCTATCAAGATCTTGTCGAACATCGCTACTGCCTCTTTCGTCACCCCGAGGAGCGAGCTCTTGCGAGCCTCGAAGGGCGACGGTCTGTTCGCCAATTCAACAAATCCATCCTTCGAGGCTTGGGGTTCGCCCTCGCACCTCAGGATGACGGCGCGTCGCTATTCAATGATCACCAGCGGCTCGCCGAATTCGACCGGTTGGCCGTCCTCAACAAGAATCTGGGTCACGGTGCCGGCGCGCGGGGACGGAATCTGGTTCATCGTCTTCATCGCTTCGATGATCAGAAGCGTCTGTCCGACCGCGACCTTGGCGCCGACTTCGATGAACGGCTTGGCGCCGGGTTCGGAGGCCCAATAGGCGGTGCCGACCATCGGCGAGGGCACCACGCCGGGGTGCTTGGCGACGTCGGCGACTTCGGTCGGCGCTGCAGCGGCGGGCACCGCAGCGGCGGGTTTCATATTCGGCGGGATAGAGGCCGCGATGCTGATGTTGCGCGCGACCCGGACCCGCAGCCCTGCGCGCTCGATCTCGATTTCGGTGAGACTTGTTTCGTCGAGCAGCAATGCGAGTTCACGGATCAGCGCACCGTCGCCGCTCTTTAATTCTGTGGCTGTTTTGTCGTCAGGCTGGCGCGCCATATGTTGATCCGGAACTTTCTGCATGGTGTGCGGGGGATGCGTCAGGTTTTTGCCTTGGCGCCGATCCTCGCCGCAAGGCCGTTAATCGCAAGCCGGTAACCGTCGATGCCGAAGCCGGAAAGCGTCGCAAACGCGGCCTTGGCGGTGAAGGAATGGTGACGGAAACTCTCGCGGGCGTGAATATTGCTGATGTGCACCTCGACGGTCGGAATTTTCACCGCCACCAGAGCGTCATGCAGCGCAATCGAGGTGTGCGAATAGCCACCGGCGTTGATGATGATCCCGGCGGCCTTGTTGGCATGGGCATCGTGGATGAAATCGATCAGTTCGCCTTCGCGGTTGGACTGCCGGCAATCGGCTTTCAGGCCGAACTGCGCGGCAGTTTTCGCGCAAAGCTTCTCGACGTCCGCGAGCCTGGCATGGCCGTAGGTCTCGGGCTCGCGGGTCCCCAACAAATTGAGGTTCGGGCCGTTGAGCACGTAAATTGTCTCGGTAGCTGTCTTGGCCATCCAAATCCCGAAAAATGCGGCGGCAGGTGGGCGGGGTTATAGGTAACAACCGGCTCAAGGGGAAGCCTTGGACGGCTCTGGACATCCCTCAAATGCCTCATCCACCTCGCAAAAAGAGGCGCAGAACCTGCGGAAATCGCTCGTTAACTAGTGTTGGGGATAGCAGGCTGGAGTTTGAGCATGTGTTGAGGTCATGAAAAAGGGGCGGGCATTTCTGCCCGCCCCGAATTCGCAAAGCGATCCGTCAGGTTTTAGACCTCAAGGATGGCTACGATCTCGAATGTGTTCGGATCGATGATCAGGATCTGCTCCCTGACGACCACGAACTTAAATCCTCGCCATTCCGGATAGATCGCGACCACTCGTTCCGGCAACACGTGGAAGCTCACATCGCGCGGAACGCGGGTGCCGACCGCGATCGAGAAATTGACGTTGGTCAGCGGCGCAACGTGCTGGTCCCGGATCACGGTTGTGATCTGGGTGCGCTGCTCGGTCGAGAGCTTTGCCGCAGCGCCAGCCTGTCCAGTGGTCTGTGACTGGACGGAGGTTCCACCCTGCGATTGGGTGGTCGTCTGGCCGGTCTGGGACTGCGGGGCCGATTGACCAGTCTGGGTCGATTGGCCGCTTTGGGTGGACTTGCCACTCTGGCTAGCTTGCCCGGTCTGGGACTGGCCAGTCGTCGACTTGCTGTCCGCCGCGCCCTTCTGCTCGGCCTTCATGTCCTTGCCGCCCTGGCCTTCAGCCTTCATGTCCTTGCCACTCTTGCCCTCGGCCTTCATGTCCTTGCCGCCTTGGCCCTCGGCCTTCATGTCCTTGGCCTTCAGGTCCTTGCCGCCCTTGCTCTCGTTCTCCGAGCTCATGCTCTTCGACTTCGGGCCCTGGGCCTTGTCCTCGGCGCGCTGGTTCCTGGCGGCGCCCGGCGACTTGTCCTCAGACTGCGTGGCCTTCATGTCGGACGAAGGTTTTGACTGGGCGGCCGAGTTCCCACGTTCGGAAGATGGCGCGCTCTGCTGGGCGCTGGAACCCGGTTGTTCGCGGTTCCCGGTTCCCTGCGCGTTGGCGAAGCCGGCGCCGGCGATCAGCGCCACGGCGGCCACCGACATCATAAAGCGATTAATCATCGAGTGTCTCCTCAGTGTTTTCCTTGCCCGCGCCGACAACGAAGCCGGAGGCCCCATGTTCCGCGATATTGCCGGTTCCAGCGACTTTGTTTTGTGAAGCGGGGATGAACAGCCTCGCCGCAAAAATTACGCAAAAATTAAAGGCCGGCGCGACCGCCGGCCTTTGCGTCAACGCGGCAAAGTCGATGGGTGCCTCAACAGGTCGCCTTGCCGCAGCGGGCGACGCCGATCTTTTCCCTCAGATTGTCGAGACCGACCGCGCCGATCACCACCTGTTTGCCGATCACGTAGCTCGGCGTGCCGTTCATGCCCATCGCTTCGGCGAGCTTGAAGTTTTCCTCGATCGTGGCGCGCACCTCCGGGCTCGCAAGATCCTTTTCGATCCTTGCGGTATCGAGGCCGGCCTCCTTGGCGGCTGCCATCGCGCGGACCTTGTCCGCGGCGCCTCGCCCACCCAGCAGCTTTTGATGGAAATCGAGATATTTCTTGCCGCTGGGATCCTGCATGCGCACGGCGACGGCGACCTGGGCGGCTTCGACAGAACCCTGGCTCAGCACCGGGAATTCCTTCAATACGACCTTCAGGTTGGGATCGGTTTTTATCAGATCGAGCATGTCGGCCATGGCGCGCTTGCAGTAGCCGCAATTGTAGTCGAAGAACTCGACGAAGGCGACATCGCCGTCCTTGTTGCCGAGCACGACCCCGCGCGGTGAATTGAAAATCGTCTCCGCGTTGGTGGCGACGCTCAGCTTCTGTTTTTCCGCTTCGGCGGCTGTCTGGCGCTTGCTCAACTCGGCCATCGCCTCTTCCAGCACTTCGGGATGCGCCAGCAGATAATTCCTGACGATGGTTTCGATCTCGCCGCGCTGGCTGTCGGAGAAACTCTGCGCCGATGCGGAAGGCGGCGTGCCGCAAAGCGCGAACACGAACAATGCGGGGGCGAGCAGGCGGAGCGAAGGCATTGGCAGGTCCTCTTGGTGAAAGCCGGTGTTCGAAAACTTCGTACCTGGCTCAATTTATTTCTAGTTGCTCTTTTGGCCGGGCGGTGGTTTGGCGCTGACGATGTCATCGGCCTTGACCCAGCCGGGCGTGCCGATAGCGAAACGGGTTTTTGCGCGCGAGGCGAGTTCGCGCGCGGTTTTGTTGTCGCCGCGAAGGAAGGCGGCCTGTGCGGAAGCCAGATCGGCCTGCGCGAAATCCCCCTTTCGGCCGTAGGCCATGGCGAGCTGGGTGTAGCCGAGCGGCGCCTCGCTCTCTCGCGCCACCGCCGCACGCAGAATCGCAATGGCTTCCTCGGTGTAGGCCCTATTATCGGTGGCTACCAGCGCCTGCCCAAGTAACATCTCGATGAGGGGTGCGTTATTCGAGAGCTGCACCGCCTTGCGCAAGGGAGAGATCGCTTCCGCCGGCTTGCCGCCTTCCAGCAGCGCCTGACCGCGCAATTCGTAGAAATAAGGGTTGGTGGGCTGCACTTGAATCAGCCCGTCAATCTGGGCAAGCGCCGAACGCAAATCGCCATGCCGATAGGTCGCGATCGCGCGCGCATAACGCGCAGGCAGGCTGTCGTTGGACAGCGGATAGCGCCGGTAGACGGTGTCTTGCCGCTCCATGAAGGCCGAGACCTTGGCGCGCACCATGTCGTGACGCAATTGCAGCGCCGGATCGTCCTTCTTGTCCCAATAAGGGCTTGAGCGCGCCAGTTCCTCAAGCGCGGCGACGCGCTCGGCCGGCATTGGATGCGACTGCAAATAAGGGTCGGCATCGCGCGCGGCGAACAGGCTTTCGTTGGTGAACCGCTTGAAGGTTTGATACATGCCTTTCGCGGACTGGCCGGTCGCGGTCAAGAACTTCACCCCGGCGCGGTCGGCGTTTTCCTCCTGCTGGCGCACATAAGAGATCAGGGTGCGGCGGATCATTTCCTGGGGTCCGGCGATTGCGGCGGCGCCGGCATTGGCCAGACCGCTATTGCTGCCGCTTCGTGCGCCCGCCACCATCGCGCCGGCGCCAAGCAGCATGGCGATGATCATCTGGGTCTCCGCCTGCGCCAGTTGTTCGCGAAGCTTGGAAAGATGGCCGCCGGCCAAATGCCCGGTTTCATGCGCCAAAACCCCGATGATCTGGTTCGGGGTCTCCGACTGCATCAGCGCACCGTAATTGATGAAAATGCGACGGCCGTCCGCGACGAAGGCGTTAAAAACCCTCTCATTGAGGATCACAACCTGGATGTTCTGCTTTTCCAGGCCCGCAGTGCGCAGGATTGGCCTGGTGTACTCCCGCAGCAGTTGCTCGGCCTCGGTGTCGCGGATGATCGGTGGCCCCTTTTCCGCCTGGGCCAGCGCCGGGGATATCGGCGCAATGCTGAGCGCGACCGCGGCGGTGACAGCGATCAAGCTGGAGGTTTTTGGGCGTTGCGCCACGTGGAGCAGCATCGAGCGGTCTTTGGCGGTTGGCGGCGGGTCTGATACGGGATATGCCCTAACAAACCATGGAATGCGGCTAGTCTGGGGCCAAATAGCAGATATCGATGCCTGAAACGACACTGAAAGACCGGGCGCGGCGCCTGCTGACGGCGTCGGCTCGAAGCGACGTTCCGCCGTTCATGGTAATGGACGTGATGGCCGCGGCGGCGCGCATTGAGGCGGCCGGCGGCCATGTCATTCACATGGAAGTCGGGCAGCCGGCGGCTCCCGCGCCAAAAGCGGCGATCGCGGCGGCCCATGCCGCGCTCGAAGGCGGGCGGATCGACTACACCTCCGCGCTGGGAACCCCCGCGTTGCGCGCGCGTATCGCCCGGCACTACCGCGAGACCTACGGATGTGCGGTGGAGGCCGAGCGGATCGTCGTCACCACGGGCTCGTCGGGCGCGTTCATCCTGGGCTTCCTTGCGATGTTCGAACCGGGCGATCGGGTTGCGGTCACGGTGCCCGGTTATCCGCCCTATCGCCACATTCTTACCGCGCTGGGCTGCGAGCCGGTGCTGATCGAGACCTCAAGCGAAACCCGCCACGCGCTGACCGGCGAAGCCTTGCTTGCCGCACACCGCAAAAATCGGCTCAAAGGTGTGCTGGTCGGAAGCCCGGCCAATCCGACCGGCACCATGATGTCGCGCGAGGCGCTCACCAGCCTGATAGCGGCGGCGGAAGGCGCCGGCATCCGATTCATCTCCGATGAAATCTATCATGGCCTCGACTATGCGTTTCCCGCGGTGACGGCGGCGGAACTGTCGCCGGATGCGCTCATCATCAATTCGTTCTCGAAATATTTCTGCATGACCGGCTGGCGAGTCGGCTGGATGGTCGTCCCGGAGCCGCTGGTGCGGCCGATCGAGCGGCTGCAGCAGAATCTCGCCATCTCGGTGCCAACGCTGTCGCAGGTTGCCGCCGAGGCTGCGTTTGGAGGCCGCGACGAGATGGATGAAGTGAAGCACGGCTACCAGGAGAACCGGCGCATTCTGATCGAGGGCCTGCCGCAAGCCGGCCTCGACAAATTCCTGCCCGCCGACGGCGCGTTCTACCTCTACGCCGATGTCTCCGCATTCACCTCCGACAGTTTCGAGTTTGCCAAACAAATGCTGGAACGGGCGCGCGTGGCGGCAACGCCCGGTATCGACTTCGATCCGGTTCACGGCCGTCAGTTCATTCGCTTTTGCTATGCGCGTTCGGCCGATGAAATGCGGGAAGCCGTTGCACGTATCGCGCGGTGGCTCGGATAGGACAAACGATCGCAGGTGCGCTCCGCAGGCAACGCTGGATTTTACCCGCGGAAAGGCGCCTGGCGCCATTGACTCCGCTGCACGAATTGATTTTGGCTATGATCCATGCGACGGCCGTCCGCAAAAAAGCGGCCGAGAGATCGGCAAATTGCCTTAGGGGAGGGGACGTCATGGCGGCAACCATCGCAACCGCGGTGCCGGCGCCCGCGGCAAAACCCTGGTACAGGGTTCTCTATATCCAGGTGCTGATTGCGATCGTGCTCGGCGCGCTTTTCGGCTGGCTTGCACCGGCCTATGCCACGAACGATTGGGTCAAGGCGCTGGGCGACGGCTTCATCAAGCTGATCAAAATGGTGATCGCGCCGATCATCTTCTGCACGGTGGTTTCCGGAATCGCGCATATCCAGGATGCAAAGAAAGTCGGCCGCATCGGCATCAAGGCCCTGATCTATTTCGAGATCGTCTCGACGTTCGCTCTTGTGATCGGGCTTGTCGTCGGAAACCTGGTGCGTCCGGGCGCGGGCTTCGGCGGTGCCATGGCCAATGCGCAGGCGGTGGCGAACTACGCCAAGCAGGCCGAGGCCCAGAAGACCGTCGATTTCTTCCTGCACATCATTCCCGACACGGTGGTCGGGGCCTTCGCAAATGGTGAGATATTGCAGGTTCTGCTGTTTTCGATTCTGTTCGGCTTTGCCCTGATGGGGCTTGGCGAGCGCGGCCACACCATCCGCTCCTTCATTGACGATGCCGCCCATGGGGTCTTCGGCGTCATCGCCATTGTCATGAAGGCCGCACCGATCGGCGCATTCGGAGCCATGGCCTTTACCATCGGCAAGTTCGGTACCGGCGCTATTCTCAATCTGCTCGGTCTTATCGCGACGTTCTATGCCACCGCCGCGCTCTTCGTGTTCGTGGTCCTGGGCATCATCGCGCGAATGGTCGGCTTCTCGATCTTCAAGTTCCTTGCTTACATCAAGGACGAGTTGCTGATCGTGCTCGGCACGTCATCGTCGGAAAGCGCGCTTCCCTCCTTGATGGAAAAACTCGAACGGCTCGGTTGTTCCAAGTCGGTGGTGGGCCTGGTGGTGCCGACAGGATATTCGTTCAATCTCGACGGAACCAATATCTACATGACGCTTGCGACGCTGTTCATCGCCCAAGCGCTCGGTTTCGATCTTACCATCGGCCAGCAGATAACCATCCTGCTGGTCGCGATGCTGACCTCAAAGGGGGCGTCCGGCATTACCGGAGCGGGCTTCATCACCCTCGCAGCGACGTTGGCCGTCGTCGATCCGCGTTTGGTGCCCGGCATGGCCATCGTTCTGGGCATCGACAAGTTCATGAGCGAATGTCGCGCGCTGACGAACCTTTGCGGCAATGGCGTCGCGTGCGTGGTGGTGTCGTGGTGGGAGGGCGAACTCGACCACGAGAAGCTGCACGCCAATCTCAACAAGGAAATCGATCCGTCGGACGTCGAGACCGCTCTCACGACGGGGTAACCGGGGCCTGGAGTGATAAACGTGCGGCTGCAAGCGTAGCCGTCTGCTCTCCGGGCGAAGCACGGCGCGAGAAAGCCGTTTGCCTGGACGGTACGATAACACCGTTCGACTTCAACGAGCAAACCGGCACTCGGGAAGATCTCGAACGAAGAGGTGCGAATGAGCGCGCTCGGCGCGACGGGTGGATGCGCGCGAAGGCGCCTATCCGATTCTTGTGGGTCGCTCGATGATTGATCTGACGTAACGGGTTCGGTGCGTCCGGTAGTGTCGGCCAGTTCACGAAGTCGGACAGCCGTCCAAGCTAGCGAAGCTAGTACTTGATTTCCTGCTGCGGGCGGCGACAATGACGTCGCGTCAGCATTTCGGTACCAAGACTCTATATAAGACGGGGAAAACTCGCTCGGCGACGGCAATACCATGCTGCGTGGGAGGGGACCGGTATGGGCGGTATGGCTCATGCGCTGGCTGTGGCGCGCCGACACGATACAGACCGATGGCATCGCCGTAACGATTGGGAACGATGTCGTGGCGCGGCTGCTCGGCGAAGAATTTATGCTGTTCGCGCTGAGCGACACCGGAAGCGCGGGAACATCAATGAATGATTGTCGAGACAACGTGTTGCACACGCGAGAACGTGCGCATGCGTTAAATCACGGAGACGGATAGACTGAAAGGACCGCCAGTCCGGCGTCAGACCGGCCAAGGCATCACGAAGGGAGGAATGCATGACGAAAGTAACTCGACGTAACGTCCTCAAGGGCGGCACCGCGCTGATCGGCGGCATGGCCGGCATCCTGGCCACTGGCCGCCCGCCCGCTTTTGCACAGGGCACGACGGTACACTGGCTGCGTTGGAACGACTTCGTGCCGGCTTCCGATCAGCTGCTGCGCAAGGAATTGCTGCCGGCTGCCGAGAAAGCGCTCGGGATCAAGATCAATTTCGAGACCGTGAATGGCAACGATCTGCAGCCGCGTATCACCTCGGCGATTCAGTCGGGCTCAGGCCCCGACATCATCATGCTCTTCAACAACCACCCGCAGATCTATTCGGAGAGCGTCGTCGACCTGTCCGAGCTTACGAGCAGTGTGAGCAAGGCCGAAGGCGGTTACTACGATCTGTGCAAGGCGAACACGGTGGATGGCCAGAAGTCGATCGCCATGCCATGGACTATCGTCGGCGCCATGATCGCCTACCGAAAATCATGGTTCGACGAGGTCGACTCCCCGACCTTTCCCGACACTTGGGAGAAGTATCGCGAGGTTGGCAAGAAGCTCAAGGCCAAGGGGCGGCCGATCGGTCAGACGCTCGGCCACACCTTCGGTGACGCGCCGACGTTCAGCTACCCCTACATGTGGTCGTGGGGCGGCACCGAGATTGAGAAGGACGGCAAGACCGTCAACATCAACAAGAAAGAGGTCGTCGAATCGATCAAGTTCATGACGGCGTTCTGGAAAGAAGCCCATGACGAGGGCGGCCTGGCCTGGGACGACACCAACAATAACCGCGCGTTCCTGTCGCAAACGATCTGCGCCACACTTAACGGCGCTTCGATCTACATCGAGTCGCTGCGCAATCCCGACAAGTACATCACCGAGAAAGGCGCGCAGCTGAAAACCGACATCCAGCACTCGCCGTTACCCAAGGGGCCGGCTGGGCAATTCGCCATGCACACCTTCTTCTCTCACGTCATTCCGAACTACTCGAAGAATCAAGCCGGCGCGAAGGAGTTTCTGAAGTGGATTCACACCAAGGCGAACTACGAGCCGTGGTTCGTGTCTCAAAAGGGCTTCGCGACGCCGCCGACCCACGAGTGGGAGAAGCACAAATTGTGGGACGAGGACAAGGTCATGGCGCCCTTCAAGGTCGCCGGCCTCCTCGGCCAGAGTCCCGGCTATCCTTTGCCCTCATCCGGCAAAAAGGCCGCCGAAGTGCTCACCAAATACATCATCACCGACATGTACGCCAAAGCAGTCCAGGGGGCCACGGCGGAGGAAGCGGCAGCGTGGGCGCAAGGCGAACTCACGAAGATCTATACTTGAAAGCGCGCTCACCGGTCTGTGCGGCGGCGAGGTGGCGGCCGCATGCCGGGGGCGTATCGGGCTTGAGCGATCGGGCCGTCGCCGAGAGGCGGCACGCTCGATGGGCAACCGCTTCGTCACCGGCGTGTCGGGACCGTCCCAAGTTTTTCCTATGTCCGCGATTGGCGCGCGCATCGAGGTGAGGCGAAATGGCGATCGCTGAAACCCAGGTTTACATGCCGCAGGCGCCGAGGCCCAGGCTCCGGCTGCTCGAGGACGAGCGTTGGCTCGCGCTCGTGCTGCTGGTGCCGACCCTGGTGCTGCTCGGCATGTTCATCGCCTATCCGTTCCTGCGCGGCATCCTTTTGTCGGTCACCGACGCGCGGGTGGGGGTGCCCGGCAATTTCGTCGGCCTCGCCAACTTCTACAAGATCTTCAATGACGGGATCTTTCGCACCTCGGTCTACAACACCTTCCTCTATACGGGTGTGACCACGGTCTTTAAGCTGGCGCTCGGCTTGTGGCTGGCCATGCTGCTCAACCGCAATTTCCGCGGCAAGGCTTTCACCCGCGCTTTCATCCTGCTGCCCTTCATCATCCCGACCGTGCTTTCGACATTCGCCTGGAAGTGGATGTTCGATCCGACATTTAGCGTTCTCAATTGGCTGCTCTACCATTTCGGCTTGATCACCGGTCGGATCAATTGGCTCGGCGATCCGGACCTCGCCATGATCTCGATCATCATCGTCAACATCTGGCGCGGCGTGCCGTTCTTCGCCATCAGTCTGCTAGCCGGGTTGCAGACCATCAGTCCCGAACTCAACGAGGCCGCTGCCATCGATGGCGCCAAGCCGTGGCAGCGGTTCTGGCACATCACCTGGCCGCTGCTGCTGCCCGTGACCATGGTCGTGGTGCTGTTCTCGGTGATTCAGACATTCGCCGACTTCCAGATCGTCTATGTGATGACGGGCGGTGGACCAGCCAACGCAACGCACCTGTTCGCCACCTACGCCTATCAGATCGGCATCGGCACCGGCCTTTTGAGCGAGGGCGCCGCCATTTCGCTTGCGATGTTTCCGATTCTGTTTCTGGTCGTCATCATCCAGCTTCTCTACATCCGCCGCGTCGAGGTCCGCTGAGCCATGATCGAAGGCGCAATCTGGCGAAAGTGGGTGTTCTTCTACGTCCCGATGGCGCTGTTCCTGCTTTTCCTGCTGTTTCCGTTCTACTGGATGGTGATCACCTCGGTGCGGCCGGATGGCGAGCTTTACCGACCCTGGAATTCGATCAACTACAACCCGTTCTGGACCTGGAAACCGACCTGGGACCACGTCAGATACCTGTTCGAGGAGACATTGTTTGCCTCCTGGCTGTGGAACACGACGTTCATCGCACTCGCGTCTACCGCCATCTCGCTGGTGTGCGGCATCTTCGCCGGCTATGCGCTGTCGCGGCTGAACTTTCCCTTTGCCGGCAGCCTGGGCACCGGGATCTTCATCACCTATCTGGTGCCCCAGACGCTGCTGTTCATTCCGCTGGCCGAGATGATCCGCAACTATCGGCTGGGCGACACGCCCTGGTCCCTGATACTGACCTATCCGACCTTTCTTATTCCGTTCTGCACCTGGCTGATGATGGGCTACTTCAAGGCAGTGCCCAGGGAGCTCGAGGAATGCGCGCGCATTGACGGAGCCTCGCGCTGGCAGGCCATGCTCTACATCGTCATCCCGGTGGCGATTCCGGGCATCCTCTCGGCCGGCATCTTCGCTTTCACGCTGTCGTGGAACGAGTTCATCTATGCACTCGTCTTCCTGTCCTCGCCTGGACAGAAGACGGTGCCGGTGGGCGTCACATCGGAACTGATCCGCGGCGATGTATTCTTCTGGGGACCGCTTATGGCTGGCGCCCTGCTCGGATCGATCCCGGTCGCTGTCGCCTATTCGTTTTTTGTCGAGCACTACGTCGCGGGATTGACCGGATCGGTAAAGGGCTGACAGCAGCCCGGATCACGGGGATTCAAAAGCGCGCATGCGGAATGCGCAACTGTGGTTGGGAGGCACGTGAGAGCGAATGGGACAGGTCGTCCTCAAGGGCATCAACAAGTTCTACGAGAGCGTGCACGCTGTCAAAGATGTCAATCTGCAGATCCGCGACAAGGAGTTCGTGGTTTTCGTCGGACCTTCCGGCTGCGGCAAGACCACGACGCTTCGGATGATCGCCGGGCTGGAAACGATCAGCTCGGGCGATATCTCGATCGACGGCAACGTGATCAATCAACTGGCGCCTATGGACCGCGACATCGCCATGGTGTTCCAGAACTACGCGCTGTACCCGCATATGAGCGTGTACGACAACATGGCGTTCGGCCTGAAGATGCGCAAATTCGGAAGGCCCGAGATCGACAAGCGCGTGCGGGAGGCCGCCGACATCCTCGGTATCCGTGAATTGCTAACGCGCAAGCCGCGCCAGCTCTCCGGCGGCCAGCGCCAGCGGGTGGCCCTGGGCCGTGCCATCGTGCGCCACCCGCGCGTGTTCCTGTTCGACGAGCCGCTGTCGAACCTCGATGCCAAGCTGCGGGTGCAGATGCGCGTTGAGCTCAAGAAACTGCATCTGCGTCTCGGCACCACCGCGATTTACGTTACCCACGATCAGGTCGAGGCCATGACGCTGGGTGATCGGGTCGTCGTCATGAAGGACGGCGTCGTGCAACAGGTGGGGGAGCCGCTCGAGCTGTACAATCAGCCCGCCAACAAGTTCGTCGCCGGCTTCATCGGCTCGCCGGCGATGAATTTCGCGGCCGTCAAAGTCACCGAGGCGAACGGGTCGCTGATGGCCGAGAACTCCGGCATGCGCATCAAGCTGCCTGAACAGACCGCGCAGCGCCTGCGCGGCCATATCGGCCACGAGGTCACCCTCGGCGTGCGGCCGGAGGATCTCACCGTGGCGGGCGCCGCCGATCTCGATCGCCCGTGCTTTGATGCCGTGATCGAGGTGGTCGAGCAACTCGGCTCGGAGATCCTGCTCGACATGAAGGTCGGCGAGGGTGTCATGGTGGCGAGCGTCGAGCCGTCTGTGCGGGTGAAGGTGCGCGACAAGCTGCGCTTTGCCATGCGCCCTTCCAGGGTTCACGTTTTCGACGCGAAGACCGAGGCGGCAATCTGAGGCCGGCGGACGGCGGTTTGTGTCTCGCCGCCGTCATCGGAGGAGGAGCGATTGAGGCGCCGGGATTTCATGGTGCTGGCCGGTTGTGCCGTGGCGGCTCCCGCGGCGGTTCGTGCTCAGCAGCAGGCAGGCAAGATTTATCGCATCGGCTATCTGGGGTCGGGAACCGCTTACCCTCCTCTGCAAGGGGTATTTCAGCAAGGATTGCGCGATCTCGGGTGGGTCGAGGGCCAAAACTACGAGAACAATAAACGGTTTGCAGAGGGCCAGTATGACACGCTACCGCGCCTTGCCGACGAACTGGTCCATCTGGGGGCGGACGTTATTGTCGCGTCGCCAACGCCGGCGGCATTAGCGGCCAAGAATGCCACTGCGACGATACCCATCGTCGGAATAGGTTTTGACAATCCCGTTGAGAACGGACTCGTCGCAAGCCTCGCGCGCCCGGGTGGGAATGTCACCGGACTATCCTACGGCGCTGGTCCGGAAATTTTCGGCAAGGACATAGAGCTGCTCAAAACAATGCTCCCTGAGCTCCAGCGTGTTGCCGTGCTGTCGAACCCCGCCGGCCTGAACCACACGCTGATGATAAGCAATGTAACCAATGCGGCCCGAGCGTTGGGAGTGGAGCTTCTCTTGCTCGAGACCAGTCGACCCGGCGAATTCGATGGTGCATTTGCCGCGATGTCTAGTGAGCGCGTGGAGGCGCTCTTTGTCTTTGGTGATCCGATGTTCGGCGTTCACCGAGCACGCCTTGCCGAGCTTGCCGTGCAGTATCGACTGCCATCGATGCATACCAACAGGCCGCATGTGGAAGCCGGCGGCCTGATGTGTTATGGGCCGAGCTCTCCGATCTCTGGCGGCGCGCCGCGGTCTATGTGGACAGGATCCTCAGGGGCGCGCGACCGGCCGACCTGCCCGTCGAGCAGCCCATCAAGTTCGAACTCATCATCAATCTCAAAACGGCCAAGGCGATCGGCGTCAAAATCCCGCAGTCGATGCTGTTACGCGCCGACGAGGTGATTGAATAGGCGAGCCCACAAAACCGCCGGTCCGGCCGGGCGGGGAGAGTGACTGAGTCATTCCGGGGCAGCCGCCGGGCTGAACCCGAAATCTCCAGATGATCTAACGAGGAGATTCCGGGCTCGCCAATGCGCGCCCGGAATGACGATCGTGCTATTCGCCGCTGCCAAAACGCCTCGACCACCATCCCGCGCGGCGGGGCTGGGTGTCGGTTGTTGTCTCGGAAGCGGGCTGGACCGCCGGGGCGGATGGCGCCGCCGGCTCAGGCGGGCTGGGAGGCGCGGGCGGCGTCGCATCACGCTGGTTGACCAAAAAGCTCACCTTCTCGCGCACCGTCGAACGACGCCGTGCGGCCCTTTCGGCCTCTTGAGCGGTCTCCGCCTCGGCTGACGGACGAGCCGCCTCCTGCTCAGTCCGATCCGGCTGCTGCGGCTCCGGCGTTGGTGCGATGGGTTGAGCCTGAATTTCCGGCGCGGGTTGCTCGGCCGCAATGCCCTCGAAAGCCACCGCGCTCGCTGCTTCCGGGGCTGGCGCCGGCCTGAGTTCGTCGACGATCGATCCGGCAAGACCGTCCTCCAGCCCGCCGCGGCGCCGGCGTCCGCCTCGACGTCCGCGACGCCGTGGTCGCCGTTCGCCGCCGGCTGCGGGGTGATCGCTGCGAAGCTGGCCGGGCTGGCCGGGTTGCTCCTCCGATTCGTCCTCGTCGGAATCGCTGTCGTCGGCGATCACGCCGGGGATCGCCACCGCCTCAAATGCCACGCGCGGCGTGTCATGGTCTTCGCGCGCTGGCCCTCCCTCACGCGTCTCGCCGGAGCGACCGCGACGCCGGCGCCGGCGCTTGCGCTTGTGGCCATCTGCTTCAACCTCACTGCCGCTGTCTTCGCCGGCTGCGGAATCCTCGGCCAGACCTTCGGTCTCCTCGGTTTCCACTTCGGATTCGATTTCGATGTCGAATGGCTCGTCCTCGTCGAACACTTCCTCCGACTGCGACGGGAAAGCCGCAACCTGCGCCGCCAGCAGCGCCTTGGCGGCCTCCAGCGTGTGCACCTGCTCGCCGCGATCAATGACAAACGACTGCTGGCCGCTCACGGTTGGATCGGCGATCACGGCCAGTGTCACCTTGAAACTGTTTTCGAGATCGCGCAGGTGGCCGCGCTTGTGGTTGAGAACATAAAGCGCAACGTCGGTCCGGGTGCGCACCACGAGATTGTGGGTCGCGCCTTTCATCAATATTTCCTCAAGTCCGCGCAGCAACTGCAACGCCACCGAAGATACCGAACGCACATGGCCGCTGCCGCCGCATTGTGGGCAGGGCTCCGTCGAACTCTCCAGCACGCTGGCGCGAATGCGTTGCCGCGACATTTCGAGCAGGCCGAAATGCGAGATGCGCCCGACCTGGATACGGGCACGGTCCTGCCGCAGGCAATCGCTGAGCTTGCGCTCGACCGAGCGGTTGTTGCGCTTTTCGTCCATATCGATGAAGTCGATGACGATCAGGCCGGCGAGATCGCGCAAGCGCAGCTGCCTTGCGACTTCCTCGGCGGCTTCGAGATTGGTCTTGAGCGCGGTATCCTCGATGTGATGCTCACGCGTGGACCGGCCGGAATTGACGTCGATCGAAACCAGCGCTTCGGTCTGGTTGATCACGATGTAGCCGCCGGATCGCAATTGCACGGTCGGCGAGAACATCGCATCGAGCTGGCTCTCGACCCCCATCCGCGAGAACAACGGCTGGCCGTCGCGGTACTGTTTGACCGCGCGCACATTCGACGGCATCAGCATCTTCATGAAATCGCGGGCTTCCTGATAGCCGGCCTCGCCGGCGACCAGGATTTCATCGATCTCCTTGGTGTAGAGGTCGCGCAGCGATCGCTTGATCAGCGAGCCCTCTTCGTAGACCAGGGTCGGCGCCTGCGACTTCAAGGTCATGTCGCGCACGGTTTCCCACATCCGGATCAGATATTCGAAGTCGCGCTTGATTTCGGGCTTGGTGCGGGAAGCGCCCGCGGTGCGCAGAATGATGCCCATTCCCTCGGGCACGTCGAGATCCTGCACTACTTCCTTCAGCCGCGAGCGATCCTGCGCAGAGGTGATCTTGCGACTGATGCCGCCGCCGCGCGCGGTATTGGGCATCAATACCGCATAGCGGCCGGCCAGCGACAGGTAGGTCGTCAGCGCCGCGCCCTTGTTGCCGCGCTCTTCCTTGACCACTTGCACCAGCATCACCTGGCGGCGTTTTATCACCTCCTGGATCTTGTACTGGCGCCGCGGCCGGAACGCGCGCTCCGGCACCTCTTCCAGGACGTCGTCGCCGCCGACCGATTCGACCACGTCTTCCTCGGCCTCGTCGGCCTCATCTTCATCATCCTGGATCGGGTCGCCAGGCGATGGCGCAGCCTGTTTGCCGAGATCTGACACCGCCTCGCCATCGGCATGTTCGGCCTGCTCAGCGCCGCCGTCTTCGGCTCGCGGCGCCTGATCGGCCTGAATAGCGCCTTCGTGCCCATAGGATTCGTGATGTTCATCATGCGCGTGCGCTTCGCGAGCTTCCGCAGCGCTATCAGGCACTGCGGCGGACGCCTCAATGGCAGCCGTATCGGGCAGGGTCACCGCCGCCAGCGTCTCGCTCGCTTGAACCTCGCCATGCTCATGATCGGCATGATCGGGCTCATCGTGAGCATGTTCAGGATCGTGCGCGCGCTCGTCATGCTCACGATGGTCGCGCTCATGATCTTGGTGATGCCCGGTATCGTCAGCGTGATCGCCTTCGCCGTGCGGGTTTTCCGCGTGTTGTTCCGCCTGTTCCTGGCCTTCTTCCTGGCCCTCCCGCGCTTCATAGGACTGAACGGTCGGCGAGGTATCGGCGCTCGCGTGCTCGACGATCTCGCTCTGGATGCGTTCGCCGATGCCGCGGCGGCGCGAATTGCGGTGACGCGGACGGCGGCGATTGGAGCGATTCTCGCTCTCCTCCTCGGCCTCGCGATGGGCGCGTTCATCCGCCTCGATCAGGGCCTGGCGATCGGCAACCGGAATTTGATAATAGTCCGGATGAATTTCGCTGAAGGCCAGAAAGCCGTGTCGGTTGCCGCCGTACTCGATGAAGGCGGCCTGCAGCGACGGCTCTACGCGGGTGACCTTGGCGAGATAGATGTTGCCGCGCAGTTGCTTGCGCTGGGCGGTCTCGAAATCAAATTCTTCGACGCGATTGCCGCGGACCACAACGACCCGGGTCTCTTCCGGGTGGGTG
>DASSGM010000118.1:0-4623 GCA_035693465.1 Bradyrhizobium sp.
GATCTTCAGCGCCATGTTGGGCGCCGCCACCTTGATCATGGCGATCTCGAGCTGCGCGGTCTTGTTGCCGACCTTGTCCATCATGTCGGCGGCCTTCAGGCACAACAGCCGGTTCATCTCGATGTCGGTGCGGGCTTCCGCGATGCGCTGCTCCCAGATCGAATATTCGATGATCTTCTTGCCGAACGCGGTGCGCGACGACAGCCGTTTCACCATCTTCTCCAGCGCCTCCTCGGCCTTGCCGATGGTGCGCATGCAGTGATGGATGCGGCCCGGACCCAGCCGTCCCTGCGCGATCTCGAAACCCCTGCCCTCGCCCAGCAGGATGTTGCTGGCGGGAACACGGACGTTCTCCATTAGCACTTGCGCGTGGCCGTGCGGCGCGTCGTCGAAGCCGAACACCGGCAGCAGCTTTTCCACCTTGATGCCGGGAGTGTCGAGCGGCACCAGCACCTGCGATTGCTGCTGATGGCGCGGCGCCTTCGGATCGGTCTTGCCCATCACGATCGCAATCTTGCAGCGCGGATCGCCGACGCCTGACGACCACCACTTGCGGCCGTTGATGACGTAATGGTCGCCGTCGCGTTCGATACTGGTTTCGATGTTGGTGGCGTCGGAGGAGGCCACCGCCGGCTCAGTCATCAGGAAGGCGGAGCGGATCTCGCCGTCCATCAGCGGCCGCAGCCACTTCCGCTTGTGCTCCTTGGTGCCGTAACGCATCAGCACCTCCATGTTGCCGGTATCGGGTGCGGAGCAGTTGAACACCTCGGAAGCCCAGCTGATGTGGCCCATCTCTTCGGCCAGCGGCGCGTATTCCAGATTGCTCAATCCCGCGCCGCGGAAATCATCGTCCTCATGCGCCGACGGCGGCAGGAACATGTTCCAGAGACCTTCGGCACGGGCCTTTTTCTTCAGTTCCTCGACGACCGGGATCACCTTCCAGCGCTCGCCTGCCTCATCCTGTTGCCGGTAGATCGGCACGGCGGGGCGGACATGCTTGTGCATGAACGACTGCACCCGGTTGAGCCATTCGCGCTGACGGTCAGACATGTTGAAGTCCATTTGGGCGTTTCCTCACAATCTTGAGCGAAAAATCGTTGGCGGCACTGTCTGCCCGCCGTCCCTCGTCCGCAAGATCTAATCCTGCCGCGCCGGTATCATGGGCGGCTGCGGCGACGGGCCGGCTGGCATCTGCCCGGGCACGCCATGCGCCACGCGCACATTGACTTCCCCGGTCTCAAACGATAGTTTCATACAACTGTTTGAATTGCAACCTCTCAAGTTGGCCCTGCATAGGTCCCATGACATGGCGTCGGACCGCACCAGAACCTCGATCCTCAGCGCCGCCGAGCGGCTTTACGCCGACCGCGGCTTCGGCGAGGTCACGCTGCGCGACATCGTCGCCGAAGCCGACGTCAATCTCGCGGCGGTGAATTATCATTTCGGCTCCAAGGACGAACTGATCGCCGAACTGTTCGTCACTCGCAGCCTCGCCACCAACCGCGAACGGCTCAACGAATTGAAGGCGGCGGAAGAAGCCGGCGGCGGACGCGCCAGTATCGATGCGATCCTGCGCGCGCTGGTCGGGCCGACGCTGCGCGGCTGTCTCGGCCCCGAGCGCGAGCGTTCGACCGCGGCGCGCTTTATGATCCGCGCCTCGATCGAATCGGTGCCGCCGATCCGCCGCATCAGGAATCGCGAAATCGATCACCTGCGGAAGTTCGCTGCCGCGATGCGGCGCGCGCTGCCCGATCGCGACGAGGTCGATTTCTACTGGGGCCTGCATTTCGCGCTGGCGATGGCGCACCAGACCATCCGCGACAGCGAGCGGCTGACAAAATTGTCGGACGGGCAATGCGACCTGAACGACGTCCAGGCAATCATCAAGCGCATTGTCGCGGTGTCGGTGATGGCGCTGACCGGGGGCGAGGTGGCGAAAGCGCCGGAAATCGTTGCCGCGCGGCGGGCAAGATAAAGCAGCCCGCCTACGCTTTCACAGACAGGGTTTGCCGCCCACCCCTTCGTTACTTCGGTCCCTCGGCGAGGTGGCCGGCTTGCGCCACTTCCACACTGTCTGGCTTGGCCGGCAGGATCGGCTCGACAATGTTGAACAGCACGAAATTGGCGACGCGGCCCAATGCCGTCTGCGGCAGAATGCGCTGAAAGCGCCCATCTGGTGGCGCGAGGCAGATCGGGTTCATCGACACGCCGTACTCCAGCGCCGTTCCGGCGAACAATCGGCCATCCTTTTCAACCACGGCCTGCTCGCTCTGCGACTCGACCGCAAGTTTCACGATATCCTTGATATTGTCGGCTGTAACCTTCGAACTGGCGGCCAGCTTGCTCTGCGCGTCGCGATCCAGCTTGAACTCGGCCGTCGCGTGCAAAATTTTCTGCCCCTGGCACACGTAACCGCCGGCACGGATGTATCGCATGGCGACTTGGCTGCATTGGGGTTTTTCCATCAGCTTCGCGAAGATCAACCAATTGGAGCCGAGCGGGATCTCCTCCAGGCGGACGTCGGTCAGCGTCGAATGCACTTTCATAACATAGTTCTTGTCGAGGCCGCCCTTAAGCAGCCACCCGACGTCAACTTTAACACCGGTGGCGAACCGTCCATTGCGTTCGAGAGTTTCCTGCATCTCCCAGCTAGGAGAGGAGACCACGGAGCCCTTGAGATCGTCTTGCTCGGCGTTGCAGATCGCCCTGAAATCCTTCACCCTGGAATCGACGTAGTAGAGCGATCCGACGTTCATCAGATTGGACGGCGGGTTGATCGGCACGTATCCGTAATTGCGTAGCGTATCGCCGAGGGGGTCATCGCTGTGGCCCGTCAGGTAATACGCCGCCGCCGGAACCGCCACTGTCGTCACGGTCGCGGCTAGCGCAAGCATGGTCATCGTTCGCATGACTGCCTCCTCGCATTGGGTTTAGGCGTTCGTTGAAAATGCTCAGCGGCCTGGGCAGCAGGCGCCCCCGCACGAGACATAGCCTGCGGGACAAGCAGACACCGAGGTGACAACGCAGGTCGCGGCCAACATCGTTGCGAGTGTTGCGAAAATCCTGATCGTACGCATGCCTCTCTCCTGATCGTATCGCGATCGAGCACGGCACGTGCCCTCAATCAGCTCGCTTGGTAACGCAGTTCTCTACTTAAGGCTGTGAAGTGGTTCACACCAGGATCGCAATATTGAGCGTGGCCCCGACCTTCAGAAAATCGCAGCGGGACAGAACCTCGCCGACAGAGCTGTTGATCTCCGGCCCGTGTTGTCATGGCCGGGCAAAGCGCGAAGCGCGTCTTCGCGCTAGACGTCCCGCCATCCACGTCTTTCTTGCTTGGTGCAGCTAAGACGTGGATGCCCGGCATCGCAGACAAGTTTACGCAGTCTGCGCAAGGTAGACTGCTATGCCGGGCATGACGAGTTTCGCTGGAAAGCCCGCTGCATTTTGAGTTAGTCTCCTAGACGATCCTCTGCTTCTTCAGCGCGTCCACCTTGGCCTCGTCATAGCCGATCGTCGCCAGCACTTCGCCGGTGTTCTCCCCCAACAGCGGCGGCGCGCGATAATCCTTTACCGGCGTTTCGGAGAAGACGATGGGATTACGGATCAGCGACAGCGCGGGTTCGAAGGGGTGATTGACCTTGATCTCCATGCCGCGCTCGCGCACGTGCTTGTCGGCAAACACCTGCGCGAAATCATTGACCGGTCCGCAGGGCACGCCGGCTTTCTCCAGCTCTTCCAGCCAGTAGACCACGTTCTTTTTCAGGAACAGGCCAGCGAAGATCGCCATGATCTCCTTGCCATGAACGACACGGTCATTGTTCCTGACGAATTTCGGATCGCTCGCGAGCTCCGGCCTGCCCAGCACCGCGCAGGTCCGCGCGAACTGGGTGTCGTTGCCGACCACCAGCATCAACTCGCCGTCGGCGCAGCGGAATACGCCGGCCGGCATGCCGCCATTGCCCCAGGTGCCGCGCCGCGGCGGGATTTCGCCGTTGACGAGATAGATTTGCGCAAAATGGGACAGCGAGGCGATCACGGTGTCGAACAGGCAGACGTCGACATGCTGGCCCTCCCCGCCATTGACCTTGCGATGATAGAGCGCGGCCAGAATGCCGATCGAGGTGTTCATGCCGGTCATGTAGTCGACGATGGAGGGGCCGACCTTCATCGGGCCGGCGCCGGGTTCGCCATCCATGTGACCGGTCACGCTCATCAGGCCGCCCATCGCCTGAAAGATCGCGTCGTAGCCGGCGCGCGGCGCGTAGGGCCCGGTCTGGCCGAAGCCGGTCACCGAGCAATAGATGATGCCGGGATTGACCGCCTTGATTGCTTCATAATCGAGCTTGTAGCGCTGGAGATCGCCGACCTTGTAATTCTCCATCATGACGTCGCAGGATTTTGCGAGCTCGCGGATGATCTGTTGGCCTTCAGCGGTTGCGATATTGACGGTAACCGATTTCTTGTTGCGGTTGGCGCACAGATAGAACGAGTTGTTGTTGTTCTCCTTGCCCTCCGGATCGGTCAGATAGGGCGGGCCGAAGGCGCGCGCGTCATCGCCGCTGCCAGGCCGCTCGATTTTGATCACTTCGGCGCCGAGGTCGGCCAGCATCTGCGCCGACA
>DASSGM010000119.1:0-3651 GCA_035693465.1 Bradyrhizobium sp.
TGGTTCCGCGCAGCATTTTCGCCGCCGCGCGCACACGCTTTTCCAGTGCCGCATCGGGCACCATGCGCTCCAGCGCCTCGGGATGTTCGTTAGAAATAACCAGAATGCGCGCGCCTGCTTTCAGTATTTCCGGGGTCTCCACTGCGTGCATCAGTCCCTCGATCGTGCAGTCGACGACGAAGCCCGCCTGCTGCAGTGCGGTGACCACCGGCGCAAGCCGCTGGATCGCCTCGCTGGCGCCGGTGGAGCGGATCGGCACGATCTGCCGGTTGCGTGCCGTCGGTACGATGACGTGAAACGGTCTTGCGCCCATCCGCAACAGAGCGAGTTCGGCCAGGTGAACATTGAGCGCGCGCGACTGAGTCTCTGAAAGTATCGCAGCAGTATCGCCAGACTTGACCGCGCAGCGGTCAAAAATCTCGCAGAACGCGTCGATCCATTTCGCTTCGATGCGATCTGCCAGCATTGCTTCAGCTCCGGTTCAAGCGTTGCATCAGACTTCCGGAAATCCTCGCAGCAAGTAGGACCGCAGCCCTTGCAGCAGGCCGTTGAGTATCAGTCCCAGCAGCGAAATCGTAATCAGCGGAACGAACATGTCCACTGTCTGAAAGGTCCGCGCCGCCGTCACCAGGAGATGGCCGAGACCCTCGGTCGAGGTAATCATTTCGGCGAGAAACACCACAATGCAGGAGATCACCAGTCCGATGCGGCAGCCAGTCAGAATCGAAGGCACCGCCGCCGGCAGCACCACCTTGAGCAGGATTTGACGGCGCGGCGTACCAGCTGCCATCGCCGACCAGATCAGCTTCTGTTCCACCATCGACGCGCCGTAATAGGTTGAAAGCAGAATTGGAAACAAAGCGTCAGCAGCAACGAGCGTAACCTTCGATTCGTGACCGAAGCCGAGCAACAACAACAGTGCCGGATACAGCGCTACCTTGGGCAGCGGTGCCAGCACCCGCACAATTGGACGCACCACGGCATTGATTGCCGGGGTAGCCGCAGCGACAAGACCGGTGGTGACGCCCAGGATCACCGCGATCGAGAAACCTGCGAACAAGCGAAACAGCGTGGCGGCGGTCTCGTGTTGAAACGTAGCGTTGGTCAGCTGCTGCGCGAGCCGCATGAGCACCGCACCGGGTGGTGGCAACAGCGTCGCGGGGGCGTAGCCAAACGATGCAATCGCCTGCCAAACTGCGATCAGCAGCGCGATCGGTGCAATGCCGAGCAGAACATCTGATGTGACAGCGCGCGCATTCATGCGAAGCTCAATGGAATATCGAAGCCCAGCTCGGACCATCTTACGAGTCTGCGGCGCAGCTTTTCGAAAGCGGCGTCGAGACCGATGCCCATTGCGCCAATGATGATGATCATCGCGTAGACCGTGTCGTACTGTCCCATATCAAGAGAATTGAACAGGATATTTCCGGCGCCGGACTGCCGCGCGATCATCTCGCTCGTAACCATGGTGATCAGCGCCAGCACCAACCCGGTCCGGCAGCCGGCGAGAATTTCCGGCAGCGCCGCCGGCAATACGATCCGAATCAGCCGCTGCATTGCCGACAGCCCCATGGCAGCGCCCGACCAGAGCATCTTTTCCTCCACCGCTTTTGCGCCCTGAAAGCTGTGATAGATCACAGGAAGGCTGACGCCGAGAAAGATAACAAGTATCTTCGCGACTTCGCCGACGCCGAGCCAGAGCATGATGATCGGCATCAGCGCCGCCTTCGGCACCGGATAGGTCACCATCAGCAGCGGATTGAAAAACGACGCCACGGCCCGGCTGCGCCCCATCATCAATCCGACCGGGATAGATACCATGATCGCAACGCCGAAGCCGATCGCCATGCGCCGGATCGATGCCAAAATGTTGATCAGGGATTCGTTGTCGCCAAGGATGGACGGGATGGCGCGAAGCGCCTCCAGCGCAGTCGGAAAACTATCGGTGCTCAGGATTAGCGCTGCGACCTGCCAGACCCCAAGCAAACCGAGGCAGGCCAGCAGCGGCGCTAAACGCGAGATGAGTGCGCAACCTGAAATCATGGTTGCAACTCGTCGTCGCTGGTGTCATCGATCATGCGTTCGATATCGACGACGAATTTCTGATAACGGGGATTGAGCAGAAGCTCCGCTCGGCGGCGCGGACGTGGCAGATCTATATCGACGACCTGCTTGATGCGGCCGGGCGAACGCGTCATCACCACGACCTTGTCCGACAAAAATACCGCCTCGTCGACCGAGTGCGTTACAAACAGTACGGTTTTGCGGTCGCGTTCCCAGATATTGAGCAAGTCGTTCTGCAGCCGAGTGCGGGTATGCGCATCCAGCGCCCCGAACGGCTCGTCCATCAGCAGCACCGCGGGGTGATAGGCCAGCGTCCGCGCCAGCGCAACGCGCTGCTTCATGCCCCCGGATAGCTCCTTCGGATAAAAGTGCTCAAAACCTCTAAGACCGACCATCTCGATCAGCCGGCGGCATTGCGCTTCGGCTTCTGCGTGCTTTACGCCCTGCTGGCGCGGGCCGTACATCACGTTGCCGAGCACGCTCTTCCAGGGAAACAACGCGAACTCCTGAAACACCGGTCCGCGATCGGGACCGGGCCCGGCGATCGCCTTGCCCCTTACCTTGGCCACTCCTTCGGTCGGGCTGACAAAACCGCCGACGATGTAGAGCAACGTTGATTTTCCGCAGCCGGATGGGCCGAGAATGGAGACGAAGGCGCCATCCTCGATTGTCAAGGAGATCTCCGACAACGCGAGATGGTTTTGTCGCCCGGAGGTTTGAAAAACCTGCGAGACCCGGTCGATCTCGATCATGGGCATCGCCTGCGCGCGCGCCGACGCGGGTTCCGCCTGAACACCCGGCCGCGATGGCAATACCGTCATTCCCGCTTTTCTTCCCGCCATAGGTCCTTCAGGCACCGATTGGTTCTCGATTTCAGTCGCCTAACGGCCCGAGCATAGCGGAAAGTTGCAAGGCTTGGCGATGCTGTTTGGGGCTGAACGACTCATGGCCGCTGGTCGAACCACGGCCATTCCGCGGCGCCATCATGCGTAACCGCGCCGCGGGGTGCCTGGCCCACCAGGCGTGCATATTTGGCAAGCGCCCCAGCCCGATGCCGGGGTGGCCGCTGCTTCCATGCCTGCCGTCGTTGTGCCAATTCATTGTCGTCGATCAGCAAATCCATGCGGCGCGCGCCGGCATCGATCCTGATTCGGTCGCCTTCGCGCACCAGCGCCAGCGGACCGCCGATGAACGATTCCGGCGAGACATAACCGATGCACATCCCGCGCGTGGCTCCGGAAAAGCGCCCGTCGGTGACGAGTGCGACGCTCTCTCCCATCCCCTGACCGTAAATCAGTGCGGTGACGCCCAGCATCTCGCGCATACCGGGACCGCCGACTGGACCTTCATTACGAATGACCAGAACCTCACCCGCGGCATATTTGCGATTGCGGACGGCATCGACGCATTGCTCTTCATCTTCGAACACCCGCGCGTTTCCTTCGAACACCAGTTTCTTGAGACCTGCGATCTTGATGACGGCGCCATCCGGGCAGAGATTTCCCTTCAGAACCGCCACACCGCCATCGGGCATGATCGGCGCGCGGATTGAGTAGATGACCTCGCCATCCGGCGCATTCGCCTCAC
>DASSGM010000120.1:0-34980 GCA_035693465.1 Bradyrhizobium sp.
CAAAGAAATTGCCGAGGGACCAGCCTTCGCCAATACCATGACCAAGCGAATGCTGGCGATGGAATGGGCGATGTCGGTGGAGGAGGCGATCGAGGCCGAGGCAATCGCACAGGCGCTATGCATGACGACAGCGGATTTTAACCGCGCATTTGAGGCGTTTTCGAACAAGACGAAGCCGATATTTCAGGGGAACTGAGCGTTTGTGATGACCTAGCCCGGGCGGACCAACAGATCGGCGCGAAGCGCAGCCCGATGACAGGCTCCGCGAACCCGGGCTGCGCCAGTGCTTCGAGAATCCCGGATTGCACTTCGCTGCACCCGCGCTACCAATTAGCGGGCGGACCTTGCGGGAAAATTACTTTAGGTTTAAAATAATTTGAAATGGTCCCGCGGCGTCGGAGGCTCATATGAAGATCGCGATTATCGGTGGTGGACCGGCCGGTCTCTATGCCGCGATCCTGCTTAAAAAGCAGCGGTCAGACGCCGACATAACCGTCTATGAGCGCAACCGTGCCGATGATACCTTCGGTTTCGGCGTGGTGTTTTCCGATGCGACGCTGGACAATTTCGAGAAATACGACCCGTCGAGCTATCGCCGCATCACCCAAGAGTTCGCGTACTGGGACGATATCGCCGTGCACTTCCGCGGCACAGTGCACCGCGTCGGCGGCAACGGCTTCTGTGGCTGCTCGCGTCGCAGGCTATTGCTGATTCTGCAGGAGCGGGCGCGCGAACTCGGTGTTGGCTTGCTGTTCGAGGCAGAGATCGACGACGAGGCCCGCTTTACTGACGCCGATCTCGTGGTGCTGGCCGACGGCATCAACAGCCGCTTCCGTGACAAATATATCCAGCACTTCCAGCCCGAGGTGGATGTTCGCTCCAATATGTTTGCGTGGATGGGCTCGACCCGGCCGCTCGACGCCTTCACCTTTATTTTTCAGGAAACCGAGTGGGGCCCGTTCATCGCTCACGCCTACCAATACGAAGTGGGGCGCTCGACCTGGATCTTTGAGACCGATCCCAAGACGTTCAGGCGCGCCGGCCTCGAGGGCCTGAGCGAGAAGCAATCGGCCGATCGAATGGCCGAGATTTTCGGCTGGTTCCTCGAGGGGCATCAGCTCCTGATCAATCGCTCGATGTGGCGCAATTTCCCGATGATCCGCAGCAAGCGATGGGTCAAGGACAACATGGTGCTGCTGGGCGATGCCAAGGCCACCGCGCATTTCTCGATCGGTTCCGGCACCAAGCTTGCGATGGAAGACGCGATTGCGCTGGCGGACGCGATGCGTCATGCGCCAACGGTCGATTTAGCTTTGCAGCAGTACGAGGAAGGACGCCGCGAGGAGGTCGAGAAGACCCAGCACGCAGCCGACGTGTCGCTGGTCTGGTTTGAGCACGTCGATCGCTTCTGGGATTTTGATCCGGTGCAGTTTGCGTTCGGCGTCATGACTCGGGCCAAGGCGATCACCTACGACAATCTGATGTTGCGGGCGCCCGATTTTGTCGCCGAGGTCGACAAGGCCTTCGCGCGACAAGTTCGTGCCAAAGGCTTCGACATCGATGTCGAGAAATCGGTAGCGCCGATGTTCCAACCGTTGCGATTGCGAGAGATGGAAGTCTCCAATCGCGCGGTTGTGTCGCCGATGTGCATGTATTCGGCAAATGAAGGCGTGCCTGGCGATTTTCATTTCGTGCATTACGGATCGCGCGCCATCGGCGGCGCCGGTTTGATCTTCACCGAAATGACCTGTGTCAGCCGCGATGCGCGCATCACGCCGGGCTGTACCGGGCTGTGGAACGACGAGCAGGAAGCCGCATGGCGGCGGATCGTCAATTTCGTCCACGCCAATTCCGCGGCGAAAATTTGCCTGCAGCTGGGCCACGCCGGCCGCAAGGGCGCCACCAAGCTGATGTGGGACGGCATGGATCGTCCGCTGGAAGACGGCGGCTGGGACGTGTTGTCGGCCTCGCCGATCCCTTACTTTCCCGACAGCCAAGTGCCGCGCGAGATGGACCGCGCCGCGATGGACGCGGTCAAGGCGGCTTTCGTTGGTGCGGCGGAGCGCGGCGAACGCTGCGGCTTCGACATGCTGGAGCTGCATTGCGCCCACGGCTATCTGCTCGCGAGCTTTATTTCGCCGCTGACCAACGAGCGCAGCGACGCCTACGGGGGCTCGCTTGCCAATCGCTTGCGCTTTCCATTGGAGGTATTCGAGGCGTTGCGGGCGGCGTGGCCGGCACACAAGCCGATGTCGGTGCGCATCTCCGCCACCGACTGGGCGGAAGGCGGCATTACCGGCGACGACGCGGTAGCGATCGCGCGCGCCTTCGCCGAGGCCGGCGTCGATTTGGTGGATGTCTCCACCGGCCAGACGGTGCGCGACGCCCAGCCGATCTATGGCCGCATGTTCCAGACGCCGTTCTCCGACCAGGTTCGCAACGAGGCACGCGTCGCCACCATGTGCGTCGGCAACATCACAACAGCCGATCAGGTCAACACCATCCTCGCCGCGGGCCGCGCCGATCTGGTGGCGCTCGGGCGTCCACATTTGATCGATCCGTCTTTCACGCTGAAGGCCGCGGCGTGGTACGGCGCCGACGCCGTATTCTGCCCGGTGCAATATTTGCCGGGAAAGGAGCAGATTTTCCGTAACAGCGTTCGCGACCGGCAGGATTTCGAGGAGCTGAAGGTTAAGGCTAAGCCGAAGACCCGGGCCGAGCTGAAGGCGGAGGCGACAAAGCCGCTTGCGGCCGAGTGACCGAGCGTGCGAGTTTGGCGGCCCTGGCGTTAGGGTGTTGCGTGGAGTTGGGCGATGAAAGCAATTATCGTCGGAGGCGGGATTGGGGGCCTCACCACCGCGCTGATGCTGCGCGCCCGCGGCATCGGTTGCGAACTGTTCGAGCAGTCCGATAGCATCCGCGAACTCGGTGTCGGCATCAACACCTTGCCGCATGCGATCCGCGAACTCGCCGGCCTCGGCCTGTTGCAAAAGCTCGACGACGTCGCGATCCGCACCGACGTGCTCTACTATCTCAATCGCCGCGGCCAGGAGGTCTGGCACGAATCCCGCGGCATCGATGCCGGTCATGACGTGCCGCAATTTTCGATTCATCGCGGCCGGCTGCAGAGCGTGATTCACCGCGCCGTCGAAGAGCGACTGGGGCGGGACGCGATCCATACCGGCTGCAGGTTGGGGGCCTTCACCCAGGACGAAGGCGGCGTCACCGCGTATTTCTTCGATCGCGCAGGTCAGCACATCAAGACCGTGCGCGGCGATATCCTGGTCGGTGCCGATGGAATTCACTCACGGGTGCGCGAGACCCTGTTCCCGGATGAAGGTCCGCCCTGCTGGAACGGGTTGATGCTGTGGCGCGGCGCCCGCGACTGGCCGGTGTTCTTGACCGGCCGATCGATGATCGTCGCCGGTGGCCTTCATGCCAAGGTCGTGGTCTATCCCATTGGCGAGGGATCGAGCCCGGCGAGCCGTCTGACCAACTGGGCGGTGCTGGTAAAAGTCGGTGAAGGCAACGCGCCGCCGCCTCGCCGGGAGGACTGGTCGCGGCCGGGCAAGCGCGAGGAACTGATGCCGCATGTCGCGCGGTTCTCGCTGCCCTATGTCGACGTGCCGAACCTGATCTCGGCGACGCCCGAGTTCTATGAATATCCGACCTGTGACCGCGATCCCTTGCCTTGTTGGTCCAGTGGCCGCGTCACGTTGCTCGGCGACGCCGCCCATCCCATGTATCCGGTAGGATCCAATGGCGCGTCGCAAGCCATTCTCGACGCGCGCTGCCTGGCGGATATGCTGGCGCGTTCCGAGCATCCGCGCCAGGCGTTGGTGGCGTATCAGCAACAAAGATTGCCGATGACAGCGGAGATTGTGCGCTCCAACCGGCGCGGCGGTCCGGAAGGCGTGATAGACGCGGTGGAGCAGTTGGCGCCCGACGGCTTCGACAATGTCGAGAACGTGCTGAGCTATTCCCAGCGCGAAGCGATCGTGCGCGGCTATGCCGCCAAGGCCGGCTTCGCCGCCGTTCCGGGGCTGGCAGCCGTGCGGGCGTAGCAATACTCCCGTTTCACGCCCCGGGCGGCGGCGGCAGGAAGTGAATATTGTATTCCGCAGCCATCGCCACGACGTCCTCAGGCTTCTGCTCCTTCATGTTGTGAAGGCCCCAGAACAGATCGTACAGCTTTTGGGTCGGCGATACCCAGAACAGTACTTTTGCGGTCTGGTCGGATTTGTTGAAGATGCCGTGCGGAACGCCCATCCCGAGACGTATGAGGTCGCCCGGCGTCGCCTGGGCCTCGGCGCCGGCAAGCATGAAATCGAGTTTGCCTTCCAGCATATAGAGGTATTCATCCTGATCCGGATGAATATGCGGCGGAACGAAGGTGCCTGGCGGCAGCGTTGCATGCCAGGAGAAGCAGTGGTCGGTGCAATTTTTCGGGACATAAGTCTGGCCGAGGATATTCCAGGAAATTCCCTGCATGCCCTCATTGGCCCTGGTAATACCGGTGATCTCACTCTTCATTGCTTTGTTTCCTTCCCTCATCGCTTCAGTTGCCCGGCGTGCATTCCTTGGCGTACCGGTCGCCATAATTTTCGAATACCTTCTCGACAATCTCGGTCTGGAATTTTCCGTCGGCCCGTTTGGCGACCTTGGTCAGATAGAAGTTCTGGATTGGATAGCCGTTAGAGTTGAACTTGAATCCGCCGCGCAGCGAGGTGAAGTCCGCCTTCTTCAATGCCGCACCCACCGCATCCTTGTTGGAGAGATCGCCCTTGGCCGCCTTGACGGCACTGTCGATCAGCATGGCCGCATCATACGCCTGGAAGGCGTAGGTGCCGGGCACGCTGTTGTAGGCGGTCTCGTAAGCGGCAACGAATTTCTTGTTCTGCGGATTGTCGAGATTGGGCGCCCAGTTCGAGCCGCCGAACATCCCGATCGCTGCATCCTGCTGCGCCGGCAGCGTCGATTCATCGACGGTAAAGGCCGAAAGGACTGGAATCTGATCGGCCAGGCCCGCCTGTCTGTACTGTTTCACCAGGCTTACGCCCATCCCGCCGGGCATGAAGGTAAATACGGCGTCGGGCTTGAGCGACGCCATCTTGGAGAGTTCAACCTGGAAGTCCAGCGTACCCAGCGGCATGTAGGTCTCTTCGACAATCTCTCCTTTGTAGTCGAGTTTGAATCCGGCAACGGAATCCTTGCCGGCTTGATAGTTTGGAACCAGCACATAGACGCGCTTGTAGCCGCGATCCTGCGCGACCTTGCCGAGGATCTCGAACACCTGATCGTTCTGGTAGGAGGTCACGTAGAAAAACGGGCTGCAGTTCTTGCCGGCGTAGCTCGATGGGCCGGCATTCGGGCTGATCAGGAAGGTCTTTGCATCCGTGACCGGCTTGTGGATCGCCTGGAGGATATTGGAAAAGATCGGTCCCACCACGAAATCAACCTTGTCGCGTTCGAGCAAGCCTTTGACCTTGGTCACGGCGCCGTCCGGCTTGAGTTCGTCATCGACCGCCACGACTTCGAGGTCGCGGCCGCTCATCTTGCCACCGAGATCCTTGACTGCGAGCGCGAAACCATCGCGAACCTGTTGGCCGAGCACTGCGGCCGGACCGGACAAGGTCACGATGACCCCGATCTTGAGCTTTTCTTGTGCGACGGCCGGATGAGCCGCGACGCTCAACAGAAGCGCTAGCCCCGCCAATTTCAATTGCCGCTTCATGATTCCTCCCCTGATCGGCCGCCCCGCGCAGCGCAATACACGCCGGCCACATCCGCGCTTTCAGACTTAAGCCTATTCTCATGACGGCTATCGTCGCAAGCAGGTCAAGCCAACCCGAAAACCGCATCCAAGCGGCGCGTAATTGTTTGAAACCTAAAGAAATCCGCAGAACGGCGCAAGCTGGCGGTGTTTTGACTTGCGGCAATCCCTGAATTATTTGAAGGTCAAAATAACAGGCGGGAAACCCGACAAATGCGAGATCGGCGATGCCGCTCTCTGCACTGCGAGGAAGGCTGCAAGCAGGTATGATTGCATCATGATCCTTGATTCCGAAACCAAGGCCGTCGAACTCCCGGAAGATCACGGCAACGAGCTTCGATTGTGGCTTCGCCTCTTGACCTGCACGACTCTGATCGAGAGCGAGGTGCGCAGCCGGCTGCGTGAGTGGTTCGATGTTACGCTGCCGCGGTTCGACCTGATGGCCCAGCTTGACAAGGTGCCGGAAGGCATGACGCTGTCGGATGTTTCGAAGCGGATGATGGTCTCCAACGGTAACGTTACCGGGCTGGTCGAGCGCCTCGTCGAGTCCGGTCACCTCGACCGGCGAACGTCTGACACCGACCGCCGCGTACAGGTGATCCGGCTGACAAAGATCGGCCGCGCCGAATTTCGCAAGATGGCGGCGGAGCACGAGATCTGGATCGCTGACCTCTTTGCAGATCTTGCCCCGAAGGATGTCCGCGAGCTGATGCGTCTGTTGGCAAAGACAAAGGCCTCCGCGCAGAAATCCGCGAAGCGACGGGCGTTGTAGCGTCTTGAACGCGACTGTCGACTATGAGGTTGAATACAACAACCGGGCGCGGGTTCCGGAACACCCCTCGCTATTCGCCGGCTGGGCAAGAGACGCGGCAGCCTATCGCGCGCGGCACGCCCCGCGCTGCATTTCCTACGGTCCCGGTGCGCGAAACCTGATTGATTTCTTTCCCGGCGATCGCGAAGGCCCGATCGTTGTTTTCATTCACGGGGGCTACTGGCAATCGCTGGACGGTTCCTCTTTCAGCCACCTCGCGGAAGGACTGAACGCTCACGGCATCGGCGTCGCCATTCCAAGCTATGACCTTTGTCCCAACGTTAGCGTGGACGACATTATCCAGCAGATGCGGGCAGCATCCCGCGAGCTGGCGCGGAATGGGCGGCCTCTCGTCATCAGCGGCCATTCCGCCGGAGGGCATCTTGCGGCCTGCATGCTGGCGACGGACTGGCCGGCGTTCGACACTACGTTACCCGAAGACCTTGTCGTGGCGGCCTACGCCATTTCGGGCCTGTTCGACCTCGGGCCACTGGTCGAAACCTCGATCAACAAGGCGTTGCGTCTCGACCATGCAGCCGCCCGGGCTGCGAGCCCGCTGTTCTGGAATGCGCCCTTGCGCGGAAACCTCGACGCGGTGGTCGGCGAAAACGAAAGCGCGGAATATTTCCGGCAAAGCAGGACCATCGTCGGCCTCTGGGGCGCCGCCGGGGTCGCGACACGGTTCGGGGTTGTTCCCGACGCCAACCATTTTACCGCGATTGCCCCGCTGGCGGATCCGGAGTCGCCGATGGTCCTGCGCCTGAAGGAATTGGCGGGGGGCTAGGTTTCCAAAAGCGTTGGATTGTCGGGATTTGGTCTATTGCGCCAAATTATTTTAAGTATAAAATGTTTCGGAATGGCGCGCTGCCTTCTCAAAAGCTATCATCCCGAAAAACAAGGGGGATGGAAATGTCAGGTGGAAATCCCAGCCTCGGCCCATCGGGGCACATTGATGATTTTGCGCGGCGAAATCTTCCACCGTTGCACCAGTGGCCGGAACTGCTTCTCGACCGGCCGGAGTTTCAGTATCCCGAATATCTCAATGTCGCAGTCGAACTGACCGACCGGATCGTAGAGAAGGGGTTCGGCGATCGTATTGCACTGATCGGCAACGGTCGCCAGCGCACCTACAAGGAGTTGGCAGACTGGTCGAACCGCCTTGCGCATGCGTTGGTGGAAAATTACGGCGTAAAGCCCGGCAACCGGGTTCTGATCCGTTCGGGCAACAATCCGGCCCTGGTCGCTGCATGGCTTGCCGCAACGAAAGCAGGCGCCGTGGTCGTCAATACCATGCCGATGCTTCGTGCCGGTGAATTGACCAAGATCGTTGACAAGGCAGAGATCGGCCTCGCGCTGACTGACAGTCGTATCGCCGACGAGCTGGTCGCGTGCGCGAAGACCAGCCGATTTCTCAAGCAGGTCGTGAATTTTGACGGAACGTCAAACCATGATGCCGAGCTCGATCGGGTGGCGTTGAACAAGCCGGTTCGCTTCGATGCGGTCAAAACCGGCCGGGATGATGTCGCCTTGCTGGGATTTACCTCTGGCACCACGGGCGAACCAAAAGCGACGATGCATTTCCATCGCGATCTCCTGATCATCGCGGATGGTTATGCCAGGGAAGTACTCAATGTAACTCCGGATGATATTTTCGTAGGATCGCCGCCGCTTGCCTTTACGTTCGGACTCGGCGGTCTCGCAATCTTTCCGTTGCGGTTCGGCGCTACCGCGACGCTGCTGGAAAACGCGGTACCCAGCGAGATGATCCATATCATTCAGACCTACAAGGCCACGATTTGCTTTACCTCGCCGACCGCCTATCGGGCGATGATCGCTGCGATGGACGACGGCGCCGATCTGTCGTCGCTGCGGCTTGCGGTCTCGGCGGGGGAGACCTTGCCGGCGCCGGTTTTCGAAAGCTGGATCCGCAAGACGGGCAAGACGATCCTCGACGGGATCGGCAGCACGGAATTGCTGCATATCTTCATTACCAACCGAATAGGCGACGCCGTCGCCGGAACAACGGGGCACCCGGTTTCCGGCTACGAAGCAAGGATCGTCGACGATGACATGAACGAATTGCCGCCAGGAACCGTCGGGAAGCTTGCGGTTCGCGGCCCGACCGGATGCCGCTATCTCGCGGATTCGCGGCAGTCGAATTATGTGCGCAATGGCTGGAATCTGACGGGCGATGCGTTCATTCGCGACGAGAGCGGCCGCTTGTCTTTTGTAGCCCGATCGGACGACATGATTATTTCCGCCGGCTACAACATAGCCGGCCCGGAGGTTGAAGCGGCATTGCTGAGCCATTCGGCGGTGGCCGAGTGCGGCGTCGTCGGCGCGCCCGACGAGGCGCGCGGCATGATCGTGAAGGCTTACGTGGTTCTGGCGCCAGGCTTCGGCGGAGATGCCGCGCTCACGGCTGATTTGCAGGACCATGTCAAGCGCGAGATCGCACCTTACAAATATCCGCGCGCGATCGTATTCGTCGCGCAATTGCCCAAGACGGAAACCGGCAAACTGAAGCGATTTGCCTTGCGGCAGATGGCCCAGGCCGGCCCTTCATCGGCGGGCATGGCTGCGGAATAAATGCCTCTGAAGCGATGGAGAACGATTAGTGAGCACGCCAAAAGCGCCCACGCTTTCGGTCTTGCCGACCACCCAAGATAAGACCCCAGCCGACAGCGCGCAGATCTTGCAGCCGAGCGGTTGGCCGGCGCCGAAAGGTTATGCCAACGGCATGGCGGCCGACGGCCGCCTCGTGGTGACCGGCGGCGTGATCGGCTGGGACAATCAGGGTCATTTGCCGGCTGACTTTGTGGCGCAGGTCCGCCAAACCCTCAGCAACATTTCAGCCATTCTCGCGGAGGGCGGCGCTCGACCCGAGCACCTCGTTCGCCTCACCTGGTACGTCGTCGATATGGAAGAGTATCTTTCGAACCTGAAGACGCTTGGCCAGATCTATCGCGAGATTTTCGGCACGCATTATCCGGCCATGGCGCTGGTTCAGGTCGTGCGGCTCGTCGAAACGGCGGCGCGGGTCGAGATCGAGGCAACGGCGGTGGTGCCGCGGTGAACTCCCTCCGGCCCAAGGCGAGTGTCGCAGCAATAATTGCAACGAGTGCATGCCTCACAGCCCCGTTGCCGGGCAAAAGATGCAGCGTCGCAAATCCTTCATACGTGGCCTATACTTGGGTCTCGGTTGGTGTTGAAGTACTGATGTCGCGCGCCCTCCCTTGAAACCGGAGCTACCTTCATGAAGATCGTCCGTTTTGCCCTGACTTTGCTTGCGCTGTCGCTGGTGGCGCCGTGGCAATCCGCCAAAGCGGCCGACGTCATCTGCTACAACTGCCCGCCGGAATGGGCGGACTGGGCCTCCATGCTCAAGGCGATCAAGGCCGATCTCAACTACGATATTCCCCACGACAACAAGAACTCGGGACAGGCGCTCGCGCAAATTCTGGCCGAGAAGAACAATCCGGTCGGCGATATCGGTTATTTCGGCGTCACCTTCGGCATGAAGGCAAAGGCTCAGGACGCGCTGGAGCCCTACAAGCCGGCCAACTGGGACCAGGTGGCTCCGGGACTAAAGGATCCCGACGGCTACTGGACCACGATTCATTCCGGCACGCTTGGTCTGTTCGTGAACAAGGATGCACTCGCCGGCAAACCAGTGCCAGCCTGCTGGAAAGACCTGTTGAAGCCGGACTACCGCGGCATGGTTGGCTATCTCGATCCGACCTCAGCCGCGGTCGGGTATGTCGGCGCGGTTGCGATCAATCTGGCGCTCGGCGGCTCCGCATCCAACTTCGATCCGGCGATTAACTTCTTCAAGGAATTGCGGAAGAACGAGCCGATCGTTCCCAAGCAGACATCCTATGCCCGCGTGGTTTCCGGCGAGATGCCGATCCTGCTTGATTATGATTTCAACGCCTATCGCGCGAAATATTCGGAAAAGGGGAATTTTGAGTTCGTGATCCCCTGCGAGGGATCGGTAGTGTTTCCCTACGTCGTCGGCCTCGTCAAGAACGCGCCCGACAAGGACAAGGCCAAGAAGGTGATGGACTATCTGTTGTCCGACAAAGGGCAGGCGATCTGGACCAATGCCTATCTGCGTCCGGCGCGCCAGATCGAATTGCCTGAGGCGGTCAAGGCCAAGTTCTTGCCCGATAGCGACTATGCCCGCGCCAAGAGCGTGGATTGGGGCCAGATGGAAAGCATGCAAAAAGGCTTCGTCGACCGCTATCTCGCCGAGGTCCGCTGATGCAGTATGGTGCCCGGCGTTAAGGGCACCATTCTTTCATGCAGCATAAATCGTTCGTCTGGCTGTGTCTGCTGCCGCTTGCCGTGGTGACGACGGCGTTTTTTGTGCTGCCGATGGCGCGGCTGGTCGTAACTGGCGCTGAAGGCCCGCAAGGGCTGGCCGGATACCTGGCGATTCTGGTCGAGCCGCGCTACCGCGCGACCCTGATCAATACTGTTCTGCTGGCAACCGCGACCACGATCGCCACCCTCGTGATTGCAACCGTGGCAGGCATGTTTCTGCAGCGCCATCGCTTTCCCGGTCGTGCCGTGCTGATTGCGATGGTGACCTTTCCGCTGGCCTTTCCCGGCGTGGTCGTTGGATTCCTGATTATTCTGCTGGCCGGCCGTCAGGGTTTGATCGGCGATTTTTCAAATCGCCTGTTTGGTGAGAAGCTGGTTTTTGCCTATTCGATCTACGGGCTTTTCCTGGGCTATCTCTATTTTTCGATTCCTCGCGTCATTCTCACCATCATGGCGGCGGTTGAGAAACTCGACGTCCGCCTGGAGGAAGCCGCGCGATCGCTCGGCGCCAGCCCGTGGGCGGTGCAACGCGACGTCGTGCTGCCGGCGCTGGGTCCCGCGTTCGTGGCATCAGGCGCCATCGCCTTTGCGACCGCGATGGGCGCGTTCGGAACGGCGTTCACGCTGGCGACGAATATCGATGTACTGCCGATGCTGATCTATACCGAATTCACGCTCGCCGCGAATTTTGCGACATCGGCCGCTCTGTCGGTCGGTTTAGGGGTTATCGCCTGGGCCATCCTGGCACTTGCGCGCTCGTTCAGCGGCAGCACCGTCGCGGCGGCCGGATGAGACCATGCGCGACCGCCTGATCTTCACCGGCCAACTCCTGTTCACGCTGCTCGTCGCTGCATTCCTCATTGTGCCCGCTATCCTGTCCATTTCCGCCGGCGTCACCGTGAATTACTTTCGCGGGATATCCTCTGGCGTGACGCTGCAATGGGTGTTCCAGGTCTGGGAGCTCTATGCCGGCACCATCCTGCTGTCATTCGTGATCGCCTTTGCGACGCTTGCCGTCACGCTTTTGGTCGGTGTTCCCGCCGCCTACGCCTTGCATGTCCGCGGCGGGCGGCTCTCGCGGGTGGTCGAAGAAATCATCACCCTGCCGCTGGCGATTCCCGGCCTCGCAATCGCGCTGGCGCTTCTGCTCACCTATGGCGGCTTCAGCGACTTTCGCCGCTCGTGGCTTTTCATCCTCGCCGGCCATGTCGTCTTCACCATGCCGTTCATGGTGCGGTCCGTGATGGCGGTGTTTGCGACCATCGATATCAAGACACTCGACGAAGGCGCGGCATCGCTTGGCGCTTCACCCTGGCGACGCTTTCGCGACGTCATCGTTCCCAACGCCGTTCCGGGTATTCTTGCAGGTAGCCTGATGGTGGTGACACTTTCGCTCGGCGAATTCAACCTGACCTGGATGCTGCACACGCCACTGACAAAAACCCTTCCGATCGGACTAGCCGACAGCTACGCCTCGATGCGGTTGGAAGTGGCTTCGGCCTACACGCTGATTTTCTTCGTGATGATCATTCCGCTTCTTGTCGCGATGCAGATGTTCGCCGATAAAGAGCGGGAAAGATGAGTGCGGTCGCAGGACATGGCGCGTCGGTGCGCATCGAGACCTGCGGCAAGACGTTTGCCGATGGCACGCGCGCGCTGGAGCCCGCAACCCTCGACATCGCCAGAGGCGAAACGCTGGTTCTTCTCGGTCCGTCGGGTTGCGGAAAAACCACCATGCTGCGTATCATCGCCGGGCTCGAATTGCCTGACGCAGGCGGGCGGGTGTTGTTTGATGATAAGGACATGACGTCGGTGCCGATCGAGCGTCGCAATGTTGGCATGGTGTTTCAGTCCTACGCCCTTTTCCCAAACATGAGCGTCGCGGACAATATCGGATACGGCCTGAAAATCCGGGGCATGGCGAGGAAGGAGCGTGCGGCACGCGTTGCCGAACTGGTATCATTGACCAATATCACGGGGCTAGAGAACCGTCGCGTCGATCAACTCTCCGGCGGCCAGCGTCAGCGGGTTGCTCTGGCGCGCGCGGTCGCTATCCGTCCGGGCATCCTGCTGCTCGACGAACCGCTGACGGCGCTTGATGCTGCGCTCCGCGATCGCCTGCGCGGCGAACTCAATCGCTTGCTGCGTGCGCTTGGCATTACCACGATCTACGTTACACACGATCAGTCCGAGGCCATGGAACTCGGTGACCGCATCGTCGTCATGCAAAAAGGAGCAATTGTCCAGATCGGTACGCCGCGCGAGATTTATTTCAAGCCGAGCAATCGTTTCGTGGCTGAATTCATTGGCGCTGCGAATGTTATCGAAGCCCCGCTCGAGAATGGCCATCTTGTCTTGCCGGGCGGCCGGCAGCCCATCGGCGGTGCAGCAAGCCTTTCAGCTGCTCTCGCCATGATCCGCCCGGAAACGATCCGAATCGTTGAGCCCGCAAGCGCGCCACTTTCAGGAATTATCGACAGCGTCAGCTTCATCGGCGACCGGCAGCGCCTAGTTGTCAGCGGCGCGTCCGCCAAACTTCTCACCGTCGATGCGCCAAACACGATCAAAGCACGGGCTGGTGAACGGATCGGACTCTTGATCGCACCGGATGCCGTCCGTCTGCTGCCGCCGGGGAACGATTGATGTCGGCAAAACCCGTTCTCATCGCGCAGATTTCCGATCTGCACATCAAAGCGCCGGGCATGCTGGCTTACGGACGCGTCGACACAGCAAGCGCACTTCAACGCTGCGTGGCGGCGTTGAACGCATTCACACCTGAGCCTGACCTCGTAGTGATCTCGGGCGATCTTGCCGACACGCCGACGGCGGAGGAATACGACCATCTCAAGCATCTGCTGGCACAGCTCAAGCCGCCGTTTGTCGGTATTCCCGGCAATCACGACTCTCGCGACCTGATGCGCGCCGCATTTGCCAAGGCGTCGTACGCCTTCTCGTCCGGCCCACTGAATCAGCGCGTTGAAGTCGACGGACTCGATCTGGTGCTGCTGGATTCAAGCGTGTCCGGCAGACCGCATGGCGAACTCGATGCGCCGACCTTGCAATGGCTGGAGAGAACGCTTGCCTCCTCACCGGACCGGCCCGCGCTCTTGTTCCTGCACCATCCGCCGTTCATGACCGGCATCGGGCACATGGACCGTCAGTTTCTCTTCAATGCCGGCGAGCTTGCAGCCGTTGTCAAACGGCACCCGCGCACGCAATTGATCGCCACCGGCCACGTTCATCGCGCGATCCTGACGATGTTCGCCGGTGTCCCGTCGACGATTTGTCCGGCGCCAAATCACGCCGTCGATCTGGACCTGGCGGAATTGCGCGAGCCGTTGTTCAAGATTGAGCCACCGGCATTTCATCTCCACACTTGGTTTCCGGGCGAGGGATTCGGCAGCGTCGTGACCCATCAGGTTCCGATCGGCGATTTCGACGGGCCGCATCCGTTCTTCGGGCCCGACGGGAAGTTGCTGTAAGAAAGGCAAACCGCTCAGCGCGTGCGCACCGCGGCGAATGAGCGTCGGGCGCGCGGAAGCTCATAGTCTGCCTGCTACGTTCATCAGTGATCTTGACTGCCTCTCAGGTCCCGAAATGGCTTCAGCGCGGCCAGCTTCCGATATGCGGCGGCCGCAGTCCGAATCAGACGCTTTTCGCGCTTCGCGCTGAGAAACTCGACGGGTGGGGGGAGACCGTTTCCTTGCAGGGCGGCTGCCAAAGAATGGCCATTTGCATCGTCGTTTAATTGCCCGAGGGATCTTTGAGCCTTCCGAAGATACTTCAGCGACGCTTGTTGTTTGGAAAATTTCTTGTCTGGAAACAAGTCTTCGAACGCTTCAATCGAATAACATAGCTTCTTGTTCATCAGGCGCAGCTTATGTCGCTTCTTGGTGCCCATTTTCAGAAGCTTGCGGCGCTTCTTCAGAATCTTTTCTTCCCATCGTGTTAGCTTGCGCGCGCTGTATGTAGCGATCGGCGTTGCGCGCTCCTGCGCGGCCTGCTTTCCCTCCTTGATGGACCAGGGTCCATTCTCCACCCAACTGAATATGCTTTCGATCAGGCGTCGATACCTGGCCGACCGAAGCGCCCGAGCCAGTTGGCGATGGATGTCCGCGCGCTTTTCGTTCCAGTGCTCATAATCGGACATTGCCAGGGGCCGCTGCTTGCCGGCAGCCTTCAGTCGTTCGATCGCGACGTCCAGATCTCGCACGCTGCCGAGCTGGGCGTTCAGCCACCTCAGCTCATGCCTTATTCGCGCCCGCTCGGGATCATCGACCATCGGCGAGAAAAACAATATGACGGTGCGCAGCCGCGTAAGCGCAATGCGCATTTGGTGCAGGGCTCCAGGATCGCCTTTGTATGTCGCTTCATGATTTGCGATCAAATTTTCAAGAAAGCGGCGCGCTACAACTCGAAATGCGGTGTCGCACGCCATGGTTGGATTCAGTCTCAAGGTCGGGTAGGGCGGTTTGTGCTCCGCAGTCACGGCCCGAGAAGCGGCTTTGCTGGCTGATTTCGGGGATCGCGACATTGCTGTTCTGCGCTATAGGTTTTGAGCCGTCCCGGAGTGAGCGATCCGGGTTTGGCATTGCTTCAAAGTCTGCGGAGGCGTCCGGATGCAATTGATGACCGCCCAAGCGACCGCGCCAGTATTATATTTCTCCTGAGGTCGGGCAATCTCCGGCGTGCGTTCGACGGGTTGGCCCTCCGGTGACCGCCCGGATCAACCTGGTGGCGTCGCCGGCCCGGAGAAAAAGGCCGACAATCCCAATACTTAGCTTGAGCGCGGTGCAGATCGCGGCTCGGTCCAGACGCGCTACGGCCTGCACGAGTCAGCCGTCAGTGAAGTGGCCATGCCCCAGAGGATCCTAGGGCTTGAGGACTGCGGCACCTAATATTTGTCCTGTCCGCAGCTTTGTAAGGACCTCGCTGGCTTCAGCAAGCGGGAATGCCGTCGTCTGGGTCCGGATTCCAGCCCGGGGAACAATTTTGAGGAAATCGAGCCCGTCCTGGCGAGTGAGGTTGGCAACCGATACCAGTTGCCTTTCTTCCCAAAGAATATCGTAGGGAAAACTCGGAATGTCGCTCATGTGGATTCCCGCGCATACCACCCTGCCGCCCTTGCGCACCGCGCGTAGCGCCGCTGGCACCAATTCTCCGGCGGAGGCGTAGATGATGGCAGCATCCAGCGGAATGTCCGGCAGCTGGCCCGACGCTCCGGCCCACGCCGCACCGAGCCGGCAGGCAAAATCCTGCGCCGCGATATCGCCGGATCGTGTGAAGGCATAGACGGACCGGCCCTGCCAGCGCGCGATCTGGGCGACGATGTGCCCGGCTGCACCGAAGCCATAGATGCCGAGCCGCTCGGCGCTGCCTGCCATCACCAGCGACCGCCAGCCGATCAGGCCAGCGCACAACAGCGGCGCGATCGAAACATCGTCGCCGTCCTCGCCGAGCGGGAAAGCATAGCGGGCGTCGGCAATGCTGTGCGTGGCGAAGCCGCCGTCACGCGTGTATCCGGTGAAGAGAGGGCGATCGCAGAGATTTTCCATTCCCTCCCTGCAGAACCGACAGATGCCGCAGGTATAGCCAAGCCAGGGAATTCCGACTCGGTCACCGATCCGATGTGTTGTGACGTTGCTGCCGACAGCGTCGACGCGGCCGATAATTTCATGGCCCGGAACCACAGGATATTTGATGCCGGGAAGCTCCGCGTCCACGACATGAAGGTCGGTCCGGCAAACTCCGCACGCGCTCACCTTGACGCGAATTTCCCCGTCGCCGGGACTGGGGTCCTCCCGCTCCTGCATCTGCAGGGGCCCCCGCGGGGCCGACAGAACCATCGCGTGCATCTGTTTCTCCGTCAGAAACCCTTGTGGGAAAGATTAATGCATCAGCCTGCAGCCGGCGAGCCCTCACAGCAGGTTAGGGATCCGTCGCGGGATCGAGCTGAGACTATCCGGTAGCGAAGATGCAATTCCGGTAATTTGATCGGTGTCAATGATCGTCATCCCTGATCGAGCATACTTCATCCCGTTCAACAGGAGGACGTCATGCCTTTCGATTTGATGCTGGTGAGTGCGGCGGTGACAGCTGTATTTGTGGTGTTTGCGGCCGTGCTCATGTGGGCTGATTTTCAAACGCGGTCGCCGCGGCAGCGGGGAGTTGTGCAGCCTCAAAGGCGCCGAAGCTTTTGAAGGCCGCGGCCGACGTGCCGGCTAGCTGCAGACGCGTCGGTTCGATTGCCTCGAGACCGGTTACGGAGGCCGACCCTACGCCAGCAATGCCGCGTCGAATACATTGCCAAGCCGCAGGCGAGGGGGCAATCATACCTGAAAGGATCGCGGCCGCCACCATCCGGGAACGCCATCCAATTCACAGGGGAGAAATTGGATGCGCGTGCTTCATTGGCTCGTTCTGGCGCTTGCGGTCCCTGCTGGTTCCCCCGCCACCGCGCAGGCAGCTTATCCCGACCGGCCTATCAAGATGATCGTTCCGCTGGCCGCGGCGAGCGCTGTCGACGTCGCCGCCCGGATCGTGACCCAGAAAATGGCCGATAATATGGGCCAGCAATTCGTGATCATGAACCTGCCGGGCGCGTCCGGGCTGATCGGCGCGGAGCAGGTCGCGAGAGCCGAGCCGGACGGCTACACAATCGGCGGCTTCAACGACAGCATCATGACCATGGTGCCCAACCTGCAGTCCAAAATGCGTTGGGACATCTTGAAGGATTTCGAACCGGTGTCGCTCGTTGCGACAGTTGAGTGGGGACTGATCGCCAACAACCAGGCGCCTTACAAAAGCGCGGCAGACCTGATCACCGCGGCCAGGGCGGCACCCGGAAAGATCGACTACGGTTCTGGCGGTCCTGGCAGCCCGCAGCATCTGGCGATGGCGATGTTCGCCTCCGCCGCCGGCATATCGCTGACCCACGTGCCCTACAAAGGCGCCACGCAGGCTGCGACCGACATCGCCGCCGGGCAGATTCCGGTCGGCTTTCAGGGTCTGGGGACCGTCGCGGCGCTGGTGCGCGGCGGTCAGCTCAGACTGATTGGGGTGACCACGCAGAGCCGATTACCGCAGTTTCCAGATGTGCCCACCGTTTCGGAATCCGGTCTGCCCGGGTTTTTCTTCAATTCCTGGTTTACGGTCATGGCGCCGGCCGGGACGCCGAAAGACATCATCGCCAGACTGAATGCCGAAATCGTCAAAGCAGTCGGCGATCCCGAGATTCGCCGCAAACTAGAGGACCTGGGTTTTGCGGTCCGCGGCAGCTCGCCCGAGGAGCTGCGCGTCATGACACGCGATCAGCTTGCCAAATATGCCCGGCTAATTAAGGAAATGGGTATCGCCAACGAATGAAAGCCCCCGGGCGAACGGCGGACTGCTTTGCTCAGTAGCAGTAATACCGGCGGCCGTCGCGGCCACGATAGGACACCGCGCCCAGTGCGCAGGGGTTGGCGCTTCGGGCAAACGCGCCGCGCAACTCATTCCTGAGCTGGTAATCGCCGGTATAGGGATTGTTTGGTCCCTTGTTCTGACAGTTGGCGTTTGGATAGAACTGAGCGCAGTAGCCGGGGTTGTAGATAACCTCCTGCGCCGCCGCCGGCGTCGCGGCCATTGCGGACACGAGAGCCAAAGCTCCCAAAAGGGCGAATTTCGCCACGGGTGTTCTCCTTGGTTGAAAATAATCGGCGTACCGGGCACACGCTCGGGGCCCTTGCGCGGTCGGCTGTTCAATAGCCGAAATGCCTGCAGTTAGTGCATTTGTCGTATGGAAAGGTTCACCATAAATTTTCGGCCGAGGTGGCTTGAGCCATCAACCGGCGGCATCCTTCCAGGACAACCAATTGAAACACCTGAGGTCCCGGGCGTTTCTTGCTGTGCGCATCGGGCAGGCGTATAACTGGGGAGCATGGCGGAGGACAGTTCTTGTTTCGCCTCAGCGCGATCCGTCATTGATGGGCAACGTGAAACTGTTGGATGGTCGGGTGCCCGAAGACAAAAAAGGCGAAGCTCGGCCGTTTGCGAGCAGCAAACTGGCTGTACTGCGCAAGCATCCATATTTTTGCGATCTCGATCCTGAGGCCTTCGATCAGCTTTGTCGCTATGCCAAGCATTTGACGCTGAAGCGGGGAGCCACGATCGTTTCCAAGGGAGATCCCGGCAACAGCTTGATTGCGGTGATCAGCGGCACCGTGAAGATCAGCGTCTCCTCCCCCGAGGGCCGCAGCGCGATTTTGAACCTCATCGGCGCGGGTGAGATTTTCGGAGAAGTCGCGGTGCTCGATGGCTTGACGCGGACTGCCGATGCCACCGCAAATACCAATTGCGAGATTTTTGTCATTGACCGACGTGATTTCATTCCCTTTGTGCGGAGCCAGCCGGCGCTGGCCATGAAGTTTATCGAACTGCTTTGCCAGCGGCTGCGATGGACGAGCGATCAGGTCGAAGAGGTCATTCTTCAGAACTTGCCTGGCCGGCTCGCCAGCGCACTTCTTCGTTTAACCGACAAACACCAGCCGGGAGAGCGAACGATCTCAATCACGCAGCAGGAAATCAGCGAAATGGTCGGCATGAGCCGGGAAAGCATCAACAAGCAGTTGCGGGCGTGGGCCGCGCGCAATTGGGTTCGCCTCGAGCACGGGGCGATCGTTGTACTCAAGGCCGAAATGCTTCGAGAGCTGGTCGAAGCGGGATCCGATGAAGGCGATTAGCACGACCAGCAACGCGCTCGTTAACGCCGCCCGGGTTTGACCCGGCACGTTTCACAAATCTTTGATCTGGCCAGATGTGAAGGCCTTCACAGGGGCTTGGCGCGCATTGAGCTACTCAGCCTTCTGCGCATCCGCACAGTGGAGGCACCCATGCAAGGCCTGTTGGACAAATCGGGCGCAGCTATCAACCGTATCTACCAGCGGTGGGGCATTGGAGTTTTTGCCTTGCCCGTGCTGCTCGCGATCGCTCTGGTTGGGTTGGCGATGACCCCGAGGGCCGCGACGAACTGGATATCGCAGGCGACCGAGGCTGAGTTTGCAGGCGCCAATTACCGGCCGGAGGCCGCGCCGGCGCTACCTGCGAGACCGGCCGTCGAAATCAAAACCGTCAGAGCAAATTGATGCAGGCGACGGCTTTGTAGCGTAGCAGCATCTGAAGCCCGGATGGGCCCCGACCAGCTTGACGCAATTTCCCAATAAAGATTGCGTCCATTGACGGCAGCTATTTTCGGCTGCCGAGGAAGCCGGCACGTTCACGCGCCTCGCGCTGCTCGGGGCCGATCAAAAGATCAATCAGGCTCTCGGCCTGCGCTGCATTGGCGGCCAGCTTCGTCACCGCTGCCGTATACATGGTAGAGAGTTCACATCCCGGCGGAAGGGGTCCAGAGAGAACCACACCCGGAGTGCTGATGATTTCGGTCGATTGCGTACAGCCAATCGGTCTGGCAACGCGGGTCTCGGCAAGACTGCACATCGCGGTTGCGCCATTCGGAAAGATTTTGAGGCGGTCGGTCACTTCGTCGGCAATGCCCAGTTGTTGCAGAATTTTTGCGACATGTATGCCGGCGGTTGACGCTCCTAGATCGGGAACAAAGATGGCGTCGGCCGCGAGCAACGCCTCGCGCAGCCCTGCGGCGTCGGTGATCGCGACCTGCGGATCGCCGGCGCGCACCGCAATCGCGGTTTCGACCCGGCCAATATCTGCGACCGAAGCGGAAACGACCCGGGTCTCTTCCGCCAACCTGGCAACCATTGCCGCGGTCAGCACAACAATGTCCGCGGGTGTGCCCTTGCGCAATTTGTCGGCCATGGTGCCCACCGCGCCGAACTCCCCTTCGATATCGAAGCCGGTCAGCGCCTTGAATTTTGGCGCAAGGCTCGTGACCAGTCCGTGGACGGCGCCACCACCGAGAATGTTCAGCGCCATCACTAGGCCAATTCCACCGCCGCGATCAGGCTATCGCGGGTAATCGGCAGATTGCGAACCCGCACACCAAGCGCATCGAACACGGCGTTGGCAATCGCCGCGGTGACCGGGCCATGGGCAGCCTCGCCAGCGCCGAGCGGCTCGCTGTCGGGCCGCTGTATCAACTCGACCTGCACCTCCGGCACCTCGCTGAAGCGGAGGATAGGATACGATGACCAAGTGTTGCTGGTGATGCGCTGCCGGTCAAAGCGAACCCGCTCCTTCAACACCCAGCTTGTGGCCTGGATCGCGCCGCCTTCGATCTGATTGATCACGCCGTCCGGGTTGATGGCTTCGCCGACATCGACTGCGATCGTCAGCCGCTTGACGCTAAGGGCTTCAGCGCCCTCGACCTCGGCGATCGCGGCGCAATAGGCGCCGGTGTTCTTGTATCGCGCAAAGCCAAGGCCGTAACCGCGGCCGGTCTGTTTGTCCGGCTTCCAGTTCGCGCGTCTGGCGACCGAGCGGATCACATCTTGCGCCCGGGTATCCGACAAATGACGAAGCCGGAATGCGACTGGATCTTCGTCGCGCTCGGTTGCCAGTTCGTCAATAAAGGACTCGATCGCAAAGACGTTGCCTTGGCCGCCAAGCGTGCGCAGCGCGGAGGTGCGTATCGGCATGTTCAGCAGGCGGTGGCATTCGATTTGCCACGAGGGAAAATTGTAGAGCGGTATCGAGTTGCGGTCGGCGCCACCGCCATTGGCCTGCGGCGGATTGGTGGAGATGTAGCGCGGAAAGGGATTTGCCAATTCGGTCGCCGCGAGCAGGGTAGGCTGTGCCGCGCGTCCGGGCCGCGCCGTGTGACCGTTGCTCCAGATGCGGTGTCGCCATTCGACAATCTCGCCTTTGGTATCAAGATCGGCTTCGATTTCGATCGCCATCGCCGCACCGAACGGCGCATATGACAGCTCGTCTTGGCGCGACCATTGCACCCGGACCGGCTGACCGCCGGCGGCTTTCGCAAGCAGAACCGCATCAAGCGCCACGTCATCGGCGGCGTTATGCCCGTAGCAGCCGGCGCCCTCCATGTGTTCGACGATAATAGTTTCGAGCGGCAATTTGAGCACCAGCGCGAGATCCGCGCGGAGAAAATAAACTCCCTGACTATGGGTCCAGACGTGGACACGCTCTCCGGTCCACCGCGCGATGGCGCAGGAGGGCGCGATCGAGGCATGCGCGAGATAGGGGCGGGTATATTGCCGCTGGATCGTGCGGACCTTTGCAGGTTTTCCTGAAGCCGTTTTTGTATCGATTGTCGTCGGTTCGGATGGCTGAGCTTTCAGCCATTCCGCTAGCCCGTCTTCATCGGGTAGCGATTCGGCAGATGACCATGCCGCGTCTCTGCGCAGGGCGCGGAGCGCAGCCTCTGCGCCGTCTTCGGTCTCGCTCACGACGCCCACGAAATTTCCATCGCGGACGACGGCGACAAGGCCGGCAACCGCCCGCGCGTGATCCTCGGACAAGTTGACGAGTTTTGCAGCGAAGAGCTCAGGTCGCAACACGCGTCCATGCAGCATTCCCGTCGGCGTGAAATCGTGAATGAAGCGGGGGCGGGCGAAAACCTTGTCGGGAATATCCAGCCGCGGGATCGAACTGCCGGCAAGGTTGCGCTGCGTCGATTTCTTGGGCGTCGCGCCTGGCGTGGCATCACGGTCCAGGGAGACCTCAGCGGCGAGCTCCCAGTAGCTGGTGCTTACATTGCCGGGTCCGGAGATGGTGCCGTCTTTGACGTTGAGCGCATTGCTCCCCACGCCCAGCCGATCTGAAGCGGCATCAAGAAAGATTTGCCGGATTTCAGCGCAGGCGTGGCGGATGGCGCGTCCCGACTGCTGCACGGATAGACTGCCTGACGTGACGCCCTCATTGGGGCTGGCAGCCGTCGACGGTCGGATCATGTGCACGCGGCTGATATCGACATCGAGTTCATCGGCGGCGATCTGGGCCAGCGCCGTCACGATGCCTTGTCCGATCTCGACCTTTCCCGGAGAGATCATCACCTGCCCCTCAGAGGAAACCCGGACCCATGACGACAGGACAGGGTTTGCCGCGAGGCTGACCGGCAATTTTGGCGTGGATGAGGGAGCGGGCTTGGTCATCGGCCTTGCATCTCGGCCGCCGCGCGTAGCACCGCCCGAACCATGCGGTTATGCGAACCGCAACGGCAAAGATTACGGTCGAGCGCGGCCTTCACGTCTGTGCCGGTGGGATTGGGGTTTTGCATCAACAACGCAGCGGCGCTCATCAGGATACCGGAAACGCAATAGCCGCATTGCAGCGCCTGCTCGGCGATAAAGGCGCGCTGCAGCGGATGCGGCCTTTGCGGGCTTCCCAGTCCTTCGATGGTGATGATATTCTTGTCCGCGACCGACCACAGCGGCGTGTCGCACGCGGCCACCGCATGATTGTTGACGATAACGTTGCAGGCGCCGCATTCATTGGCGCCACAGCCGAAATGCGGGCCGATGATGCCAAGTTGCCCGCGCAGGACTTCGAGCAACGATCGATCGGCATCGGCGTCGACTGCGGTCTCGGCGCCATTGAGGCGGAATCGAATACGCGGCATCGAGGGCGGCACCTTGATTCGGGTTTGCTGATTTACGGCTTGTCGCCGAGTTTCTTGACGACCTCGGCCCATTTCACAATATCGCCGCGCAGATATTTGTCGAACGCCTCAGGGGTCATCGACATCGGAACCACGCCCTGTTCGGTCCAGAGCTTTATGATTTCCGGTCGCTTGACAGCGGCGTTCACGGCCGCATTGAGCTTGTCGATAACAGGCTTCGGCGTTCCCGCCGGCGCCATTAATCCGAGCCAGATGGTCGCCTCATATCCGGGGACGCCGGCTTCGCCTGCCGTCGGGATGTTCGGCAGCACGGTTGAACGCGTCTTGCCGGTGGTGGCAAGTGCTCGCACCTGATTTTCGTTGATATTGGGTGCCATCGCCGGCAGCGCGTCGATCATCATCTGCACTTGCCCGCCGATGACACCGCTGCGCGCTTCGCCGCTGTTGCGGTAGGGCACATGCACGACGTCGATCGCGGCCATGGTTTTGAACAGTTCGCCCGCCATGTGATAGGGCGTACCCTGGCCGGACGACGCGTAATTCAGCTTTCCCGGTTGAGATTTGGCGAGCGCGATGAATTCCTGCAGCGTCTTTGCCGGGACCTGCGGATGCACGACAATGACAAGGTCGGAGTAGTTGACCGGCGCAATCGGCAGCAGATCGCGCATCAATTCGTATTTGCGCTCCGGCGCCAGCGATTCATTCGCGGTCTGGGTATTGGACATCATCAACAGCGTATGACCGTCGGGCGGGGATCTGGCGGCCTCCAGCGTCCCAATCACGCCGCCGGCGCCAGTCCGGTTTTCAACCACGAAGGGTTGCCCGAAATTCTCCTGCAAGACGTTGCCGATTAGCCGGGCCGTCACATCGGCCGGGCCCCCGGCCCCGAAGGGAACGATGATCTTGATCGGGCGTGTCGGATAATCCTGCGCCACACATTGCGTCGCAAGAAAGGTTGTCGCCGCAAGAACAGTTGTCACCAACGTAAGCGCAAGTCTTGGGCCGGTCATTTCGATCTCCCGAATCCTGGTCTTGTTCTATATTGGACTTGCTGTTGCCAAATCCGGTTATCAAGTCTAGCTGCTGGGGTAACGCGCTGTCGACGAAAGACTCGCTGTGAACAGCAGGAATAAAAGATAACTTCCGGTGTACCCAGCCAGAACAAAGGGATGGACGCCAATGAAAAATCCCATGATATCGCGCCGCACAGTGCTCAAGGGGTCGACTGCCTTGCTCGCAGGAGCCGCGTTCTCGACCCGCGTCATGGCATCGGCGCCGCCGCCGGAGCCGGTCACGCCGGCGCTGATCGAGGCGGCGAAGAAGGAAGGTCGGGTCATCTACTACACCTCGACCGATCTGCCCGTCGCAGAGAAACTGGCGAAAGCATTCGAGGCGAAATATTCCGGGATTGCGGTTCACGTCGAGCGTACCGGCGCAGAGCGCGTGTTCCAGCGGATCGGCCAGGAATATGCCAGCAACATCCACGCAGTCGATGTGGTAAATTCCTCCGATGCGGCGCATTTCATCGTCTGGAAGCGCGATGGCATTCTGGCACCCTATGTGCCGGAGGACGTCGCGAAATTCTATCCCGCCGAGCACAAGGATGTAGACGGCCAGTTTGCGAGTTTTCGCGTCTGGCTCAGCATCATCGCCTACAACACCAACCTGGTGAAGGCGGAGGAGGCGCCCAAGAGCTTTGCCGATCTGCTCGATCCCAAATGGAAGGGCAAGATCGTCAAGGCGCATCCCGGCTATAGCGGCACCATCATGACCGCGACCTATCAGATGCAGCGCGACCTCGGCTGGGCCTTTTTCGAGCAACTTGCAAAACAGAATATCATGCAGGTGCAATCATCGGCCGACCCCCCGAAGAAGCTCGATCTCGGGGAACGCGCGGTCATGGCTGACGGCAATGAATACAACATTTTTCAGCTCAAGGAGGCCGGACGCCCGGTCGAGCCGGTTTATGCCAGCGAAGGCTCGCCGCTGATCATCGGGCCGAACGGGATCTTCAAGACCTCGCCCAATCCGAACGCAGCGAAACTGTTTCAGTCGTTCTGCCTTGGCCGCGACGCCCAGCAGCTCATCATCGATGCCGGTGGCCTGCGCTCCGTGCATGCGCAGACTCAGGAGAAGGCGGGGCGCAAGCCGTTCAAGGATATCAAGACCATGAAGGATGACGCGGCTGCGGTGGAAAGAGAAGGAGATGCGATCAAGGCGCGCTATACCAAGTTGTTCCGCGTCTGATCCATTGGCAGCTATGATGGCACCCGAGCTGCCAAAACCCTCCGTCGCCGAAGCGCTTGCTGAAAAGATCGTTGCGGTGAAGGCGGCTAGCCTGCCGGCGGCAACCAGGCGCAAATGCGAAGATTTGTTGATCGATGTCGTCGGCTTGTGCGTGACCGCGCGCAATGAGGGTTATGTCGCAAGCGCGCTCGCGGGCTGGGACGATGACGGTCCATGCACGGTGATCGGTCATCAGCGCCGGTTAAGTGCCGCAGGCGCCGCCTTCGTCAATGGCACCGCGGCGCATGGCGAGGATTTCGACGACACGTTCGAGGGCGGCCCAGTGCATGCCGGCGCGGTGATCGTGCCGGCGGTTCTCGCGGCATGCGAGCAGCACAATCCCGATGGCCGCACGGCGCTGATCGGCATCGCCGTCGGCACCGAGGTTTTGTGCCGGTTGAGCCTCGTGGTGCCGAAAGCCGTCCACAAGGCGGGTTTTCACCCGACCGCGATCTTTGGTGCGATGGGATCGGCCGCAGGTGTTGGCGCGGCGCTCGGTCTCAGCGCAAAACAGATCGTCGATGCGCTCGGCATAGCCGGCAGCATGGCCGGCGGCATCATCGAGTATCTCGCCGAGGGCGCATGGACCAAGCGGCTGCATGCGGGTTGGGCGGCGCAGTCCGGAATGCGGGCGGCGGTGCTGGCGCGGGCAGGATTTGTCGGCCCGCGCACAGTGTTCGAGGGCGTGCATGGCCTGTTCCAGGGCTTCGCGCACACCACGAAGGGCGACTACGAAGCGCTGACGGCCGAGTTCGGTACACGATGGGTGACGGATACGCTGGCTTTCAAACCGTACCCGTGCGGGACGATGGCGCAGCCCTATATCGATTGCGCCAGGCGGCTGGCTGCGCGTGGCGTCAGGTCCGAGGACATCCGCGAGATCGTGTGTGAGGTGGCGGAGGGGACGGTGCACCGGCTGTGGGAGCCGCTTGCCGACAAGCAGCAGCCGCGCAATGGCTATGCCGCCAAATTCGCCACGCCGTATCTGTTGGCGACCGGTTTTGTCCGTGGTGGCGTCGGGCTTGGCGCGTTTACCGAAGGTGCGATCCGCGATTCCAGCGTGCTCGCGCTTGCCGCAAAAGTGAAGTACGTGATCGATCCGCAAAATCCCTATCCCAACAACTATACCGGCCATGTCAGGGTCACCCTGAAGGACGGCAGCGTGATCGAGGAACGCCAGCCTTATTTGCGCGGCGGCGCGCAGGAGCCGTTGACCCGGCAGGATGTGACCGACAAATTCGCGCTCAATACACAGCACGGCGGCTGGACCCGCGCGCAGAGCGATGCGACGCTGAAACTGTTGGCGGGGTTGTATAGTGGCCGCATCGATTTGAGCACACTGCGAAGTTAGTTCGTCATGGCCGGCTTGTCCCGGCCATCCACGTCTTGCAGAAAAAAGACGTGGATGCCCCGCATAAAGCCGGGCATGACATGGAGAGGGACGCGAATGAGTGAAATTAACGGCAAGGTCGCCATTGTCACCGGCGCAGGCCGCAACATCGGCCGCGCGATTGCGCTGGCGCTGGCGGAAGGCGGCGCATCCATCGTAATCAATGCGCGCAGCAACCGTGCCGAAGCGGATGCGGTCGCGCGCGAGATCGAGGCCTTCGGCGTCAAGGCGCTGGTGCATATCGGCGATGTGGCGGATGCCGCGGCCGTGCAGGCGATGGCGGAGGCAGCGGTAAAGCAATTCGGCCGTATCGATATCCTCGTCAACAATGCGGCGCTGCGGCGGGAAAAACCTTTCGCCGAAATGAGCTATGTCGAGTGGCGCGAGATCCTCGATGTCACGCTCGACGGTGCGTTTCACTGCGCAAAAGCCTGTCTTCCGGCGTTGCGAAAGAGCGGCGCGGGCGCCATCGTCAACATTGGCGGCTTGAGCGCGCATACCGGAGCGGGGAACCGCGCCCATGTCGTGACGGCGAAAGCCGGAATTGTCGGATTCACCCGGGCGCTCGCCCACGATCTGGCCTCCGACGGCATCACCGTCAATTGCGTGGTTCCCGGCTTGATCGGCACGCCGCGTCCGAAAGACAAGCCCGAACCCGCGCATCACCTGAGCCATCAAACCGTCTCCGGCGAGCGCGGCAGACCGGAAGATGTGGCGTCCGCCGTGCGGTTCCTGTGCGGCCCGTCTGCGCGCTACTTCACCGGGCAGGCCATCCACGCCAACGGCGGAGCCTATCTCAGCGCGTAATAATGCATGGCGCGCTCGCGGATTTCGCTGCGGAGCGGCGGATAAAGGCGCTCGGCTGTCGAGGCTTTTGGTGCTACCTATCGAAGCATGAACCAACACGCAAAAATCGACATCCGGCATTCTACCTGTCCGCACGATTGTCCGTCGGCCTGCGCGCTGGATGTCGAGGTGATCGATGGTTCCACCATCGGCCGGGTACGCGGCTCCAGGCTGCAGAGCTATACCGCAGGCATCGTCTGCGCCAAGGTCGCGCGCTATGCCGAGCGCATTCATCACCCGGACCGGCTGATGCATCCGCTGCGCCGCGCGGGCGCCAAGGGCTCCGGTCAATTCACCCGGATCTCCTGGGAGGAGGCGCTCGACGAAATCGCCGATCGTTTCAACGCGGCCGAGCGCGAATTCGGTGCCCAGTCGGTATGGCCCTATTACTATGCCGGCACCATGGGGCTGGTGATGCGCGACGGCATCAACCGCCTTGCCCATGTGAAGAAATATTCCCGCTACTACTCCACGATTTGCGCGAATATTGCGCGCGTGGGATTTTCCATCGGCACCGGCAGGATCGCCGGCGTCGATCCGCGCGAGATGGGCGTCTCCGACCTGATCGTGATCTGGGGCACCAATCCGGTGAATACCCAGGTCAATGTGATGAAGCATGCGAGGCGCGCCCGCAAGGAACGCGGCGCCAAAATCGCGGCCGTCGATATCTACAACAACGACACCATGAAGCAGGCCGATATCAAGATCATCCTGCGACCTGGCACCGACGGCGCCTTCGCCTGCGGGGTTATGCATGTGCTGTTTCGCGAAGGTTACGCGGACCGGGCGTATATGGATCGCTATACCGATTGTCCCGGCGAGCTTGAGGCGCATCTTGCGACCCGCACCCCCGAATGGGCGTCGTCGATTTGCGGTGTGCCGGTAGAAGAGATCGAGGCGTTTGCCCATCAGGTCGGTCAGACCAAACGTTCGTTCTTTCGTCTCGGCTATGGCTTCACCCGCAGCCGCAATGGTGCTGCGCAGATGCACGCCGCGCTGTGCATTCCCGCCGTGACCGGCGCCTGGCAATATGAAGGCGGCGGCGCCTTTTTCAACAACTACGCGATCTGGCGTTTCAACGAATCGCTGATCGAGGGCCATGATGCCATCGACCGGACAACTCGCGTGCTCGACCAGTCGCAGATTGGACGCATTTTGACCGGCGACGCCGAGGCGCTCAGGGGCGGGCCGCCAGTCAAGGCGATGCTGATCCAGAACACCAATCCGATGGCGGTGGCGCCGGAGCAGGCGCTGGTGCGCAAGGGATTTGCGCGAGAGGATCTGTTCATGGCGGTGCATGAGCAGTTCATGACCGAGACCGCGCAAATGGCCGATATCGTTCTGCCGGCAACGGTGTTCATGGAGCATGACGATCTCTATTACGGCGGCGGCCACCAGCATATTTCGGTCGGCGCCAAGCTGATCGAGCCGCCTGGCGAATGCCGATCCAACCATGAGGTCTTGCAGGCTCTCGGCCGCCGCCTTAATGCCGTGCATCCCGGCTTCGAAATGTCGCCGCGCGAATTGATCGACGCCACGCTGAAGAAGAGCGGCCATGGCGACATCGAGGCCTTGCAGGCCGATCTGTGGCGCGACATCCAGCCGGATTTTCGCACCTCGCACTATCTCGACGGTTTTGCGCACGCCGACAAGAAGTTCCACTTCAAGGCCGACTGGGCGCATCCTCCCTGGGGCATCGCCGGGATGGGCCCCTGGCAGGAGATGCCGTCGCTGCCTGACCATTGGACCATCATCGAGGAGGCCGACGAGGCGCATCCGTTCCGGCTGGCGACCAGCCCGTCCCGTAGCTTCCTCAATTCCAGCTTCAACGAGACGCCGTCGTCGCTGGCGCGCGAGGGCGCGCCGACCGTGATGATGCATCCAGCCGATGCCGCAAGACTTGGCATCGCCGACGGCGACGCCGTCACTCTCGGCAATACGCGCGGCGAGACAACGCTGACCGCCAGACTGTTCGATGGTCTGCGTCGCGGCGTGCTGATCGCGGAATCGATTCATCCGAACAAGTCTCATATCGGCGGCCGCGGGATCAATATGTTGACCGGAGCCGAGGCGGTCGCGCCGGTCGGCGGCGCCGCATTCCATGACAACAAGGTCTGGGTGAAGAAGGCTGCGCCCTCGGCCATTGTGGCCGCGTAAATCGTCCTTGCAGTTTGCCGCCATCCCGCCGTTAATGGCCGCAGGCAGTTGACGAGGCGAGCGGGACCATGATCGACAACAGCGTGATACTCGAAAAACGCGCGCAGGCGTTCTGGATCACCATCAACCGGCCGGAGAAGCGCAACGCCCTCAACGCCGACGTGATCGCCGGCATCGCCAAGGGTTATCGCGACGCGCATGACGACAAGGATATTCGCGTCATCGTCCTGACCGGCGCGGGCGACAAGGCGTTTTGTGCCGGTGCCGACTTGCAGAACAGCGGCGCCGCGTTCGCGATGGATTTCTCCAGGCCGAATGTCGACTATGCCGATCTGTTGCGGCTGTCGCAGAACGCCACCAAACCCTCGATCGCGCGGGTCGGCGGCGTCTGCATGGCCGGCGGCATGGGGCTGTTGTGCATGACCGACATGGCGGTGGCGGCCGACGACGCGGTATTCGGATTGCCCGAGGTGAAGGTCGGCGTGTTTCCGATGCAGGTGATGGCGCTGCTGCAATCGATCGCGCCGCGGCGCCTGATAAACGAATGGGCGCTGACCGGCGAGCCGTTCGACGCGCGGACCGCGCAAGCAGCCGGACTTCTCAACCACGTCGTGCCCTCGGCCGAACTCGACGCCAAGGTCGGCTGGTTGATCGGCCGCATCGTCGACAAGTCGCCGACCGCGATCCGGCGCGGCAAGTACGCCATGCGCGCGATCGCCTCGATGTCATTCGACGAAAGCATCGCCTATACCGAAAGCCAGATCGCGCTCCTGGCGATGACGGAGGACGCCAAGGAGGGCCTCAAGGCTTTTGCCGAAAAGCGCAAGCCGTCCTGGCCAGGGAAATAGCTACCCCGCATTGGCCTTCAGTCCGGCGGCCTCGATGCCGGCGATGGCGCAGGCCTCGTCATTATCGGAGGTGTCGCCGCTGATACCGACCGCGCCGAGCAGAACGCCGCCGTCCTGGATCAGCACGCCGCCGGGGACCGGCACCATCCGTCCCTGCGCCAGCGTGTTCACCGCGCCGATGAAATAGGCCTGCTCCTGCGCGCGCTGGAACAGCGCCCGCGATCCCATGCCCATTGCCAGCGCGCCGTAAGCCTTGCCGTGGGCAATCTCGTTGCGCAGCAGGCTGGTGCCGTCCTGAGCGGCCGAGATTTTGACGCAGCCGCGGGCATCAAGCACCATCACCGCGAGCGGCTTCAGTTTCTTCTCGAGGCCCTTGGCGAGCGCGGCATCGAGAATCTTGCGGGCGACGGCGAGAGTCAGTTCAGCCATGGACGGGTTCCTTTGCGGCGGATGGGGGAGTGGGGTTGGATCGCGCGCGCCCGAGGCTCATCGCCAGCACCCGCGCGACGTGAAGGGCGCCACGTCCGGCGCCGTCCTTGATCTGATGCCGGCACGAGGTTCCGTCGGCGACGATCAGCGTCGCGTCGTCGGCGCGCCGCACCGCCGGCAGCAGCGACAGCTCGGCCATCTCGATCGAGGCCTGATAGGTGTCGGCGCCGTAGCCGAAGGCGCCGGCCATGCCGCAGCAGCTCGACTCGATGGTTTCGACATCCAGATCGGGAACGAGCCGAAGCACCTGTTCGACCGGCTTGAACGCGCCGAAGGATTTCTGGTGGCAGTGGCCGTGTACCAAAGCCTTGCTGGCGACGGCGCCGAGCGCCAATTGCAGGCGGCCGGCCCCGGCCTCGCGAACCAAGAACTCCTCGAACAACAGCGCCTGCGCGCTGATCTCTTTTGCAACCTCGTCCGACCGCAGCGAAAGCAGCTCGTCGCGCAGCGTCAACAGACAACTCGGCTCAAGGCCAATGATCGGCACGCCGCGCGCGGCGAACGGCGCATAGGTCCCAACCAGCCGATCGAGCTCGCTGCGCGCGTGATCGACCAGTCCCGCCGAGAGAAACGTGCGCCCGCAGCACAAGGGCCGGCCGCTATCCGCAGGCTTTGGAATGTGGACACGGTAGCCAGCTGCGACCAGCACGCGCAGCGCGGCGTCGAGGTTTTCGCGCTCGTAGGCGCGATTGAAAGTATCGGCAAACAGCACGACCTCGCTGCCACCGGCCGGGCCGATCGCCTCGGCCTCGAGCCTGAACACGTCGCGCCGCCATTCCGGCAACGCGCGCTGCGCGCTGATGCCGGTGACTTTCTCGAACAGCCTTCGCAGCAGCGGGCTGTTGTTGCGCCAATTGGCGAGCGGCGCGAAGCGAGACGCGAGGCCCGCATAGCGCGGCAGGAAGGCGACCAGCCGGTCCCGGAGCGAAAGCCCGCGCTTCGCCACCCGCGCGGCCAAAACCTCGATCTTCATCTTGGCCATGTCGACGCCGGTGGGGCATTCGTGGCGGCAGGCCTTGCAGGACACGCAGAGTTTTAGCGTATCCATCATCTCGTCGGAGGCCAGCGCCTCGGGCCCCAATTGCCCGGAGATCGCCAGCCGCAAGGTATTGGCGCGGCCTCGCGTGACATCCTTCTCGTTGCGGGTGGCGCGATAGGACGGACACATCACGCCGCCCTCGAGCTTGCGGCAGGCGCCGTTGTTGTTGCACATCTCGACCGCGCCCTGGAAGCCGCCGCCGGCGCCGGGATAGGCCGACCAGTCGAGCGCCGTCTTCAATTCACCGACGCGATAGTCCGGCCGATAACGAAACAACGAGCGGTCATCCATTTTGGGCGGATCGACGATCTTGCCGGGATTGAGCACGCCTTCGGGATCGAAGCGGTGCTTGACTTCCCTGAAATCGGCAATGATGCGCTCGCCGAACATCGCTTCGTGGAATTCCGAGCGCACGATGCCGTCGCCGTGCTCGCCGGAATGCGACCCCTTGTACTCGCGCACCATCGCAAAGGTTTCCTCGGCGATCACGCGCATCGCCTTGACGTCCTTTTCGAGTTTCAGGTTCAGCACGGGACGCACATGCAGGCAGCCTTCGGAAGCGTGCGCGTACATGGTGCCGCTGGTGCCGTGCCTGGCAAAGATGCGGTTGAGCCGTTCGGTATAGTCGGCCAGATGCGGCAGCGGCACCGCGCAATCCTCGACGAACGAGACCGGCTTGCCCTCCTGCTTCATCGACATCATGACGTTGAGGCCGGCGGCGCGGAACTCGGCGATCGCGGTCTGCAAGCCGGGCTCGATGATCTCGACCACGCCGCCCCATTTGCGCTTTTGCCGGTCCCAGCCAAAGCCGAGATCGGCCATCACTTCGCCAAGCTGCTTCAGGCGCTGTAAATTCTCGGCCTGGTCTTCCTCGGCGAACTCCACGATCAGGACGGCGTCCGGATCGCCGCGCACGGCTGTCGCGATGATCGGCTGGAACATCGCAATCTCGCGGCCGAGCGAGAGCATGGTGCGATCGACCAGTTCCACCGCGATCGGCCGCAGCTTCACCAGATGCTGGGCCGCGTCCATCGCCTCGTAAAAACTGCCGAAGTGGCAGGCGCCGAGCACCTTGTTGCGGATCACCGGCCACAGCTTCAGTTCGACCTGGGTGGTGAAGGCGAGCGTGCCCTCCGATCCCACCAGTAGATGCGCCAGATTGTTCGGCGCATTGCGCGGCACCAGCGCGTCCAGATTGTAGCCGCCGACCCGGCGCTGCACCTTCGGGAATTTTTCTTCTATCTCGGCGGCTTCGCGCGCGCCGAGATCGAGCAGGTCGCGAAACAGCTTTACGCAGCCATCGCCGGAATTCACGCTCGCGAGATCGCGCGGCACCTCGCCGAAATGCAGCAGCGTGCCGTCGGCGAGCGCCGCATCCATCGACAATGTGTTGTCGCGCATGGTGCCGTAGCGCAGCGACCGGCCGCCGCAGGAATTGTTGCCGGCCATGCCGCCGATGGTGGCGCGGGATGAAGTGGAGATATCGACCGGAAACCACAGGCCATGCTTTTTGAGCTGCCGGTTGAGGTCGTCGAGCACGATGCCGGGCTCGACCGTGCAGCTTCGGTTTTCGACGTCGAGCGAGATGACGCGGTTGAGGTGTTTTGAGAGATCGATGACGATGCCGTCGTTGACGGTCTGGCCGCATTGCGAGGTGCCGCCGCCGCGCGGCGTGACGACAAAACCCTCGTCGCGGCAGATCGCCAGCGCCCGCAGCGCCTCGCCGGTGCTGCGCGGCACCACCACGCCGGCCGGCATGATCTGGTAGAACGACGCATCGGTGGCGTAGCGGCCGCGACTGAAGCGATCGAAGAAGACGTCGCCGGCGATATCAGACCGGAGCCGCTGCTCAAGCCGCGGCAAGCCTGGTTTTTGCATTTTTGACCCAGTCGGCGGCTTTGCGAAAACTGACTGCTCCGTAGTTCGAAACTGCAGGAAATGCAATTGTTTTTGGGCATTTCGGGTTTTTGAATTCAAAGTCACGGTCGTACCCCGCCACCGGGCGTCGCGCTGCGCCAGGCGAGGACGGTTGAGACTGTGGCGCGTTCGTGCCCAATAAATTGCTCCCGATGCAATTTCAAACAGCCCTTTCCGTCATGGCCGGGCTTCGTCCCGGCCATCCATGTCTTCATTCGCGGGTATGCCGTAAGACGTGGATGCCCGGGTCAAGCCCGGGCATGACGAGTCAGAGAGCGTCGTTTCCAGTTTCAAACAGCAAATTCAAGATACGCCTCCGCGTTCCCGCGGCGCTGATCGCCCGAGGTTTTGCAAAACCGTTCGCGCCTCTAACAACAGAGGGCGCAGGGAATGCCGGGTGCCCAATGCACCCGCAGCCTCGCGTGCGAATGTTAAGTGAGCACACGAGCGTAGTCACCACAGGTACACCGGAGTAAACCCGGCATTCCCCGCGCAATGGTTTTACGGCTTATTCCGCGCTCTCCCCGGCGACGAGTTCCTTTTTGTCACCGTCGCTGGCGGATTAA
>DASSGM010000121.1:0-27682 GCA_035693465.1 Bradyrhizobium sp.
ACTCCGCGGTGCCGGGAGGCGGATTTCCGGCCACGCCCAGGCCGCCGCGCACCAGGCGTCCGCCGTCCGCGGGCGGAGAGCAAAAATGAACGCGCCGGCGGCCGCTCTCGATCTGGCGTCGATCCCGGAGCGGATCCAGTCTGAGGTACAGCGCGCGATCCAGCGCAGCATCAAAGGTGTTGAATACATCGCCTCGTCGGGCCCGTCGCTGGGGTCAACGCCGAAGGACATCCTGAACGTCCGCGGCACGATGAATCTGTATCACTATCGGCCGATCGCCGACGAGATCTACCGGGTGCCGATCCTGATCGTGATGGCGACTACCAACCGCGGCTACATCCTCGACATGGTGCCGGGCCAGAGCTTTATCGAATTTCTTCTCAAGCGCGGCTACGACGTCTACATGCTGGACTGGACCGCGCCCAGGCCGGAGGAGAAGTCGCTGCGGATGGAGGACTACGTCCTCGACTTCATTCCGGATTGCGTCCGCCGCGTCCAGCAGGATTCCGGCGAGACCGAGGTCACGGTGATCGGCTATTGCTTCGGCGGCGTGCTGTCGCTGCTCTACGGCTCGATCTTTAACGACGGGCCGATGAAGAACCTGATCTGCTTCACCACCCCGGTCGATTTCCGCGAGATGAAGCTGTTCCAGAATTTTTCGGACAGGCGTTATTTCGACGTCGACCGGCTGGTCGACAGCGTCGGCAACGTTCCCCCCGAGATGATCCTGTCGTCGTTCGACATGTTGCGGCCGGCCTCGCGCGTCGTAGGCCAGATTCAATTATGGGAGAACATCTGGAACGACGAGTTCGTCAAATCCTATCGGATGTTCGATCGCTGGGCGACCGATACGCTGCCGCTGGCCGGCGAGTATTTCCGCTCCATCACCAAGGATCTGATGTGGGACAACAAACTCTTCAACGGCACCATGTCGGTCGGCGGACGCGCAGCCGACATCACCAGGATCAAGGTGCCGATCCTGCATGCGGTAGCCGAGCACGATCACATCGTGCCCTATGATGCGGCCAAGCATTTGATTCAAAAGGTCGGCTCCGCCGACAAGCAAGAGGTGATGCTGAAGGGCGGCCACGTCAGCCTTGTCGCCGGCGCCAACGCCATCAAGCGGCTATGGCCGAAACTCGATTCATGGTTATGCGAGAGATCGACATGAGCAACGAAAGCCGTTCCTATCCGCGCCGCGAGAAGACCGACGCCGGCGAGATCGAATTCCGCCTGATGTCGCCCGCCGATGAGGCTGCGGTGCTCGACTTTGCGCAAAAACTGCCGACCCACGATTTGTTGTTTCTGCCACGCAATATCAGCGAGCCGAAGGTGCTGTCGGCGTGGATCAAGGAGATCGAGCGCGGCGCGATCACCAGCCTGTTGGCGGCCAAGGACGGCAAGGTCGTCGGTTGCAGCGCGCTGGTGCGCGATCCCCTGTCCTGGTCGCCGCATGTCGGCGAAATCCGGATGGTGATTTCGTCCGACGTTCGCGGCCAGGGCGTAGGCCGGGCGTTGTCGCAGGAGACCTTCGCGCTGGCTCTGGGAGCCGGGCTTGAGAAGCTGTCGGTGCAAATGACGGTCGATCAGCAGGCGGCGATTGCGGTGTTCGAGAGCCTGGGTTTCAAGGCCGAGGCGCTGCTGCGCGACCATGTACGGGATGTGGACGGCAAGAAGCACGATATCGTCGTGCTCGGGCACAATGTGGCGCAGGTCCGGGCCCAGATGGAAGCCTATGGCCTGCCCGGGGCCGTACAGCATTAGGCGGAACCCGCGCCGGTTAGGCGAGCAGGTTGCATAATACCTAGGCCGATCACGAATTCGTGATATCGCGTCGCAACATTGATGTTGCGGCGCACCATCAAGTGTGGCACAAGGATGTCGCCCCGGGCCAATCTGGACGGGGTGAGCCCATAGCTCAAATCTGAGGATGGAGAGACCCAAATGACCACCGAGATCGAAACCAATTCAGTGCTGAACACCGTCAAGGAAGCCTTCGCGCCCGTCACCGACGCGCTCAAGAACCTCCAGAACATGGAAGTTCCCGAGGCTGCCCGCGAGTTCGTCAAGAAGACTGCCGGCACCGCCAAGGAGCGCGCTGCTGATCTGCATGCAGGGTCGGAGAAGGTTACTGCCGTGATCGAGAGCGCGGTTGCCGATTCCGTCAGCGAGGCGGCGAAAATCAGCCGCAACATCCAGCAGGCGATCTATCAGGACGCTGAAGCGTTCTTCACCGGCATCGACAAGCTGGCGTCTGCCAAGTCGCTCAACGAGGCGGTTCAGATCCAGTCCGATATGGTCCGTGCGCGCGGCGAAGTGTTGATCTCGCGGGCGAAGTCCACCACCGAATATCTCGGCAAGCTCGTCGCCGACGGTGCGAAGACCGCTCAGGACAACTTCGCCAAGGTCTACAACAAGACCGCCTGATCGCGATCGACTGACGGCTGCTCAATTCAAAGGCCCGCCTAGGCGGGCCTTCTTTTTGAGACGTAACGTCGAATGGGTCGTTTGACGCGCAGCCTGATCTGCGCCGTCATTCCGGACGACGCAAAGCGGCGATCCGGAATCTCGAGATTCCCCGATGTGCAATTGCACATCTGAGGTTCGTGGTTCGCACGCCCCGGAATGACGGCGATGGGCATGTCGCGCTATCATTGAGTCCAATCAACTCGGCGGAAGTCTTCATGACCGCATCCGGCACATCTTCGTTCGACGCGCCTGGCGACGCCGCGCGTGCCGCCGAATTGCGGCGCGTCAAGGCACTGGCGACGCTGGTGCTGGCGGGCACGCTGACCGTGTTCATGACGGCGAAGGCGTTGCTTGCCGTGCATCCGATCTTTGGCTTCGTCGCGGCGTTCGCGGAAGCAGCCACGATCGGTGGACTGGCCGACTGGTACGCGGTGGTGGCGCTGTTTCGCAGGCCGTTGGGATTGCCGATCCCGCACACCGCGATCATCCAGAGCAACCAGCACCGGATCGCCGACAAGCTCGGCGAGTTCATCGAGGTGCATTTTCTGGAGGCGGCGCCGGTGGAAGCCAAGCTGCGCCAGATCGATTTCGCCTCCTTCATTGCCGATTGGCTCGGCGATGAAAAACGTAGCGCGGATCTTGCGCGCTTCATATTGCGGTTGTTGCCGGAGGCGCTAACAGCATCGGAAACCTCCGGCCTCAATTCGTTCATCGGCCGCCGCATCCTGGCCCAGATTCAATCGATTGATCTGGCGCCGCTCGCTGCCGGCACGCTGCGCACCTTCGTCAGCGAGGGACGTCACCGCGGCTTCCTCGACGAACTTCTGCTCGCGGTGCACGAAACGCTGAACAAGCCGGAAACGATGGAGGCGATTCGCCAGAAGATTCGCAGTGAATTGCCGACCCTTCTCAAGCTCTACCGCGCAGATGCCTACCTGATGAAGAAAATCGCGGCTTCCGCGACCGCGTTTTTCGAAGAGGTGCGGACTGATCCAAATCATCCGTTCCGCGGCGAATTCGATCGCCTGGTGTTGTCGTTCATCGATCGGCTCGAGGGCCAACCTCAATTTGCCGAACGGCTCGACGCGCTGAAGCGTGATCTTTTGGCGAGGCCCGAACTCGGCGAGTTAACGCAACATCTGTGGTCAAACGTGAAGGATTTCGTGGACCGCAACGCCGCAGGCGAGAGCGAGGTGCTTCAGCATCATCTCACCGGCCTGCTTGTTAAGGCCGGCAATCAGCTCGCAGCCGATTCCGAGATGCGCGCCGAAATCAACAATGGCCTCGTTGTGGTGCTGCGCAGCCTTATCGCCGACCAGAAAAGCGGCGTCTCGAGCTTCATCTCCGACCAGGTCAAGGCCTGGAACATGACGCAGCTGATCTCGCTGATCGAGATCAACATCGGCAAGGATCTGCAATACATCCGTTTCAACGGCTCGCTGATCGGCGGCCTCGCCGGCCTCGGCCTTTACACCGTCGAATTCCTGCTGCGGCTGCTGTGACTTTTAGATCACGGCAAGACTTCTAAATGCGGTGATCCCTTGCTGCGTCACTATGATCAGCTTGAAAGGGGAAATCCGGTTCCCTAGCTTTGATGATGATTTTGTTGCGCTGCGGAACGATTCTACACGGTATGCGTCTTCCCATTGGTCCGTTGGTCGGTTGCCGAAATTCAAGGGACCGATCCTGAAAGGAGCTACGATGTCCGCTACTGCCCACGCGTTGCGCCCGCCCTCGCGAACCCTGATGTTGCTGGAGGGGCGCGCCATACACGAACTCGGCGCCTTCCTCGGCGCGTTGCCGCTGCTCAGCCTGGCGCCCAGGGGCGACGGGCATCCGGTGCTGGTGTTGCCCGGGCTGGTCGCTTCGGACATTTCGACGCGTCCGCTGCGCAGCTTCCTGAGGAGTCGCGGCTATGCCGTCAGCGGCTGGCGCCAGGGCCGCAACCTCGGCCCGCGCGAAGGCGTGCAACGTGCGATGGTCGATCTGGTGCACGAGCTCGGCGACACCCATGGGCGCAAGGTCAGCCTGATCGGCTGGAGCCTCGGCGGTGTCTACGCGCGCCAGCTCGCCAAGATGATGCCCGATCACGTGCGCTCGGTCATCACCCTCGGCAGTCCGTTTGCGGGCCATCCGAAGGCAACCAATGCCTGGCGCGTCTATGAGATGGCGAGCGGGCGCCGCGCCGACGAACAGGATCCGCGGTTCGGCGGATCGATTTCGGCAACGCCTCCGGTGCCGACCACCGCGATCTTCAGCCGCAGCGACGGCATCTGCGCGTGGCAGGTCTGCGTGGAAAAGCCATCCGCGCGCTCCGAGAACATCGAGGTCGAGAGCAGCCATTGCGGCATGGGCCATCATCCCGCGGTAGTCTATGCCATCGCCGATCGTCTGGCGCAGCCCGAAGGTCAGTGGGCGCCGTTCGACCGCAGCGGCTGGCGCACCCTGGTCTATCCCGATCCCAGCCGTTGAGCGCCCCGCATTGGTTGCAAGGCTAGCGTTGTCGTAAATCAGGAAAACGCGCTATGCGTTTGGCATGGCGCATCCGCTTGCCCGCATCATCGAACAGCTCAAGCGCGAGCCCTCGCGCACCGGCTCCATTGTCATCACGGTGTTCGGCGATGCGATCGTGCCGCGGGGCGGCTCAGTCTGGCTCGGCACGCTGCTGGAGTTTTTCAAAACCCTCGACATCGACAGCGGCGTGGTGCGCACGGCGATGTCGCGGCTGGCGGCCGACGGCTGGCTCGAGCGCAACAAGCTCGGCCGCAACAGTTTTTATCGGCTGGCCAAGAGCGGACGGCAAACCTTCGATGCCGCGACCAGACATATCTATGATCCGCCGCCATCCGACTGGACCGGGCGCTTCGAGCTATTGTTGATCGGCAACAGCGTGGATCGCGACGCCTCCCGCGAGGCGCTGAAGAATGCCGGCTTTGGCAGCCCGTTGCCGGGCGTATGGGTCGCGCCTTCCGGTGTTCCGATTCCGGAGGAAGCGGCGGGTGCGATCCGGCTGGAGGTCTCGGCCGAGGATGACAGCGGCCGGCGCCTGCTCAGCGAGAGCTGGCCACTGCATCGCATCGCCGATGCCTATCTGAAGTTCATGAAAACGTTTGAGCCGCTGCGAAGCTGGATCGGCCGGCGCGAGCGGCTCTCCGATATCGACGCGTTTACGGCGCGGATCTTGCTGATCCATTATTACCGGCGGGTGGTGCTGCGCGATCCGCTGTTGCCGACGGCCCTGCTGCCCACTGATTGGCCAGGACAGGCTGCGCGCGGGCTCTGCGGGGAGATCTATCGCGGGCTGCTGGCGCCATCCGAACAATGGCTTGACCGGCACGGAAGCAACGAAGCTGGTCCTTTGCCGAAGGCTGGCCGGGAGTTGGCGCGCCGGTTCGGCGATTAGGTTTTATGTTACAAAGATAACTTGAGTTCCATATTTCTTGTTATATATTGGGCGCGTCCCTCGGGAGACCGGCCATGTATACCCAGGCGCTCAACACCACCGAAGCCGAAGACCGTCATATCGAGGACGCCGGGCGCGCGGCGCAGTTTCAGGCGCGGATCGACGCCGAGGAGCGCATCGAGCCCAACGACTGGATGCCTGCGGCCTATCGCAAGACGCTGACGCGGCAGATTTCGCAGCACGCGCATTCCGAAATCGTCGGCATGCTGCCGGAGGGCAACTGGATCACCCGCGCGCCGTCGCTGCGCCGCAAGGCAGCGCTGCTGGCAAAGGTGCAGGACGAGTGCGGCCACGGACTTTATCTCTACGCCGCCGCCGAAACACTCGGCGCCTCACGCGAGGAGCTGGTCGACCTGATGCTGGCCGGCAAGGCAAAGTATTCCTCGATCTTCAATTATCCGACCCTGACCTGGGCGGACATCGGCGTGATCGGCTGGCTGGTCGATGGCGCCGCGATCATGAACCAGATCCCGCTGTGCCGCTGCTCCTACGGTCCCTACGCGCGCGCGATGATCCGCGTCTGCAAGGAGGAGTCCTTTCACCAACGCCAGGGTTTCGAGATCATGCTGACGCTGGCGCGCGGCTCCGAAGAGCAGAAGGCGATGGCGCAGAACGCGCTCGATCGCTGGTGGTGGCCGGTGCTGATGATGTTCGGGCCACCCGATCAGGTGAGCCAGCACAGCGACACCTCGACCAAGTGGAAGATCAAGCGCTTCTCCAATGACGAGCTGCGGCAGAAATTCGTCGATGCCACGGTGCCGCAGGCGCAATATCTGGGGCTTTCGATTCCCGATCCCGGCATGAAGCAGAACGAGACGACGGGACACTGGGAGTACAGCGAAATCGACTGGAACGAATTCAAGCAGGTGCTGGGCGGCAACGGCCCGTGCAACCGCGACCGGCTTGCGGCGCGGCGCAAGGCGCACGACGAGGGCGCCTGGGTGCGCGAGGCGGCGCAGGCCTATGCCGACAAGCGCAAGCAAAGGCAGACGGCACAAGCCGCATAGAAATTCAGGGAGATCACGATGACGACGCCGAACACGCCGCTGTGGGAAGTCTTTATTCGCAGCCGCAACGGACTGGCGCACAAGCATGTCGGCTCGCTGCATGCTTCTGATGCGACGCTGGCGCTGCAGGCGGCGCGCGACATCTACACCCGCCGCGGCGAGGGTTTGTCGATCTGGGTGGTGCCCTCGAGCGCGATCACCGCGTCCGATCCATCCGAGAAAGGCATGATGTTCGAGCCGGCGGAATCCAAGATCTATCGCCATCCGACATTTTATGACGTGCCCGACGAAGTCGGACATATGTGACTCTCCGCCGTCATTGCGACCGCAGCGAAGCAATCCATCGCGCCGCTAAAAGAAAGAATGGATTACTGCGTCGTTCCGCTCCTCGCAATGACGACGGGGATACAAGCAGGTTAGCCAATATGGCCGTCGCGTCCATAAAAGTCTCGGAGACGCCGCTGGTGCTGTACACGCTGCGCCGCGCCGACGATGCGCTGATCCTTGGGCACCGGCTGTCGGAATGGTGTGGCCATGCGCCGATGCTGGAAGAGGACATGGCGCTCGCCAACATGGGCCTCGATCTGCTCGGACAGGCGCGCGAGCTCTATAGCTACGCGGCAAGGGTCGAAGGACAAGGCAACGACGAAGACAAGTTCGCCTATCTGCGTGACGTCAGGCAGTACCGCAATCTCTTGCTGGTGGAACAGCCGAACGGCGACTTCGCGCACACGCTGGTGCGGCAGTTTTTCTATGCGGCATTCGCGGACCTCTATTGGCGCGCGATGATGAACTCGCGCGACACCACACTCGCGGCGGTCGCGGCGAAATCCGAGAAGGAAAGCGCCTATCATCTGCGGCATTCGTCGGAATGGATCTTGCGGCTCGGCGACGGCACCGCAGAAAGCCATCGCCGCGCCCAGACCGCGATCGACGATCTCTGGGCCTTTACGGGCGAAATGTTCGGGGTCGACGATAGCGAACGCGCTCTGATCGATGCCGGCATTGCCGTCGATCCCGCAACCTTGCGTTCGCAGTGGCTCAAGACGGTTTCCGATATCGTGACGGAAGCGACGCTGGTTCTGCCGAAAAGCGACTGGATGCAGGAGGGCGGCCGCAGCGGACGGCACAGCGAGCATCTCGGCCACTTGCTCAGCGAACTGCAATCGATGCAGCGAACCTTTCCGGGTGTGACATGGTGACCGCCGTCATCAATGATGCCGAGTTGCGGCAGCGCGCGTGGGACGCGGCGGCGGCGGTGGTCGATCCGGAAATCCCGGTTTTGACGATCGCCGATCTCGGCGTGCTCCGCGACGTCGCGATCAACGACGGCCGCGTCGAGGTCGCGATCACGCCGACCTATTCCGGCTGCCCCGCGATGAACATGATCGCAATCGAAATCGAGCTGGCGCTGGAGCGCGAAGGTTTTCGCAATTCAAAAGTACGAACCATGCTGTCGCCGGCCTGGACCACCGACTGGATGAGCGAAGCAGGCCGCCGCAGGCTCCGCGAATACGGCATCGCGCCGCCGCTGGCCGGCGGCTCCCGCCGCGCATTGTTCGGGGTAGAGCAGGTGGCCTGTCCGCAATGCGGCTCTGAGGATACCGAGGTGCTGTCGCAGTTTGGTTCGACCTCCTGCAAGGCGCTGTGGCGCTGCAAAAGCTGCCGCGAACCGTTCGACTACTTCAAGTGCCATTGAACATGTCGTCGTCAATTCCGCGCTTTCACCGCCTGGCCGTCAACGATCTGCGCCGCGAATCCGCCGACGCGGTGTCGTTGACCTTTGCGATTCCGAAGGAGCTTGCGGACGACTACCGTTTTGCGCCCGGACAGTACCTGACCCTGCGCACGACGATGGACGGCGAGGAAGTGCGCCGCTCCTATTCAATCTGCTCTGGCCCCGACGACGGCGAATTGCGCATCGCGGTGAAGAAGGTCGATGGCGGCGCGTTTTCGAGCTGGGCCGCCGATGAGCTGAAACCGGGCGACGAGCTCGAGGTCATGACGCCGACCGGCCGCTTCGGCGTCGCGCCCGCGCCCGATGAGGCGCGGGTCTATGTCGGCTTCGCCGCGGGCTCCGGAATCACGCCGATTCTTTCCATCGTGAAAGGCGTGCTGGCGCGCGAGCCAGACAGCCGCTTCTTCCTGTTCTATGGCAATCGCTCGACCAGCGGCATGTTGTTTCTCGAGGAACTGGAAGAACTCAAGGACCACTTCATCGAGCGGCTTTCGCTGTTCCATGTGATCTCGGGCGAAGAGCAGGACATCCCGATTCTGCACGGAAGGCTCGATGGCGAGAAGGTGAGGGTACTATTGCGTTCGCTGGTGCCCGCATCGAGCGTCGATCATGTCTTCATCTGCGGGCCGACCGGCATGAGCGAGGACATCGAGGCGACCTGCCGCGACCTCGGCATCTCAGCCGACCGGATTCACGTCGAGCGGTTTGTCTCTGGGCTCGGCGGCAAGCCGCGCCCCAGGACTTTCGTGCCGGCCAGTGCGCCGCCGAAGGCGCTTGCCGCGCTGATCATCGACGGCAAGCGCCGCGAGGTGCCGGTCGCCGAAGGCGAAGCCATTCTCGATGCGGCACTGCGCGCCGGCATGGATCTGCCGTTCGCCTGCAAGGGCGGGATGTGCTCGACCTGCCGCGCCAAGCTGGTCGAGGGCGAGGCGCAGATGGAAGTGAACTATTCGCTGGAGCCGTGGGAGCTCAACGCAGGGTTCATCCTCACCTGCCAGGCGCGGCCGACCTCGGACAGGGTCGTGGTGGATTACGATCATATTTAGCGATGACCGTCATTCCTGGGCGCGCATTAGCGCGAACCCGGAATCTCGAATTGTCGGCACGAGACTCCGGCTTCAGCCCTAAGGGGCTGCCCCGGAATGACGGAAAAAATAATCACACCTTCGGCGGCGGCGGCGAACCCAGGATGCCCTCGATCGAAAGCCCGATCCCTAGCAGTTTTGCGTCGCTTCCGACCGGACCGTCGATCTCGAGTCCGACCGGCAGGCCGCCCGGCGTCATCCCCGCATACAACGACAGGCCGGGAAGGCCGGCGTTGCTGCCGGGATCGGTATTGCGGATCATGGTGTCGAAGGTTGGCACCGGCTTTTCGCCATTGATCGACATCTCGCCCGATCCCTTCTCTGCATCGATAACCGGCGCAGGCGCAACCGTGGTTGGAAACAGGATGCCGTCGAGATTGTTTTCGCGGAAATAGGCCTCGTAGATCTTTTGCAGCGCCGGCCGCTGTACCGTGATCGCGTCCTGATAGGCTGCGCCGAAGGCGTCGCCCGTGATGGCCCCGAACGCGCCCTTGACGTCCGGGCTCGCGATCTTGCCGGCGATGTCGGCGAGCGTGATGCCTTCGATCCCGGATGCCCTCAGATAGGAGGGGATATCGTCAATCGGCTCATGCAGCGCGACTGGAAATGACACCTTGGCGTTCTGTTCGAACAGTCCGGCAAAATCGGCATCGACCAGCACGACGCCGGCGTCTGCCAGCTTCGCCCGCGCGGCCTTGGCGACGGCTTCGAGGTCGCGATCGAGCCCGCTCCACAGCACTATGGGAATCCCAAGTCGCTTGCCCCGCAATGGCTCCGCGCTGGCCATCGGGGTTCCGGCAATGACGGAATCGAGCAATGCCACGTCCGCAACCGTGCGGCCCATCGGGCCGACGGTGTCGCGGGTGTGGCTGATCGGGACCACCATGTTGGCATCATCGTAGCGCCGTTGCGCGCCACCATTGCCAACCGACGGCCGCAGCCCCACGGTACCGGTCAGCGCCGCCGGGATCCGGGTCGAGCCGCCGGTATCGGACCCCAGTCCGCAAGCGACGATGCGCGCTGCAATGGCGGCCGACGTTCCGCCGGATGAGCCGCCGGGAATCCGGGTCTTGTCATAGGGATTTTTCACCGGCCCTGCGAATGACGAAAGATTGGTGCTGGTGATCCCGAACGCGAGTTCATGCATGTTGGTCTTGCCGATGACGATGGCGCCGGCATTCAGCAATTTCTGCAACGATGGCGCATTTTTCCCCGGCCGCGCATTTTGCAGCGCCGGCGTGCCGCCCGAGGTCGGCATATCCGCGGTGTTGATGTTGTCCTTGACGACGATCGGAAGCCCGGCGAGGGCTCCGGTCTTCTGGCCGGCATCGACCTGGGCTGCCGCCGCCAGTGCCGCGTCCTTGTTCAGGATGATGAATGCGTTGAGGTCCTTGAGTTGCTCCGCGCGTTCGAGGGCGGCCCGCACGGCGCTGACCGCGGTCATCTTCTTGTCGCGGATGGACGCGACGATCTCGGCGGCGGTGGGTGAAGTGGAATCGGCCATTGCTGAACTCACATGTCCGAGGGAAGGGAGAGCCGCACCGGCGGCAAGCGCTATCGATGATGTCAGGATATCGCGGCGCGAGGGAATGGTGGTCATGGACTCCTCCCGATCTGCTGTGATCTGACGCTTATTCCTTCGGCCGCTTGTCGAATACCCGCCTGGCCTTGCCGAGCGAGCGCTCCAGCGTTTCGGGCGCCACCGCCTTGATGCGTGCGTGGATGCCGGTCGTGTTCTTGATGTGGGCGGCAACCCGCTCGGCGTGCTCGACGAGGCCGCTGCCGTCCCAGCTTTCAGGGCGCGCTTCCGCCAACACGGTCATCACGTCCATCCGCCCCTCCCGCGTCAGTTCGATGACGAAATGACCGCCGCACCAGTCGGTTGCGAGCAGCACTTCCTCGATTTGCGTGGGAAACACGTTGACGCCGCGAAGGATGATCATGTCGTCGGAACGCCCGGTGACCTTCTCCATCCGCCGCATGCCGGGCCGCGCCGTGCCCGGCAGTAGCCGCGTCAGGTCGCGGGTGCGATAGCGGATGATCGGAAAAGCCTGCTTGGTCAGCGAGGTGAACACAAGCTCGCCCTTCTCGCCGTCGGGCAATACCGCGCCGGTTTCGGGATCGATCACCTCGGGGTAGAAATGATCCTCCCAGATATGCAGGCCGTCTTTTGTCTCGATGCATTCCTGCGCGACGCCGGGACCGATCACTTCGGACAGGCCGTAGATGTCGGTGGCGTCCATCTCGAACGCTTGCTCGATTTCGGCGCGCATCGCGTTGGTCCACGGTTCGGCGCCGAAGATGCCGATTTTCAATGACGATTTGCGGGGGTCCAGACCCTGGCGCTTGAATTCGTCTGATATCGCCAGCATGTAGCTCGGCGTCACCGTGATGATGTCGGGCCTGAAATCATTGATCAGCTGCACCTGCCGCTCGGTCATGCCGCCGGACACCGGCACCACCGTGCAGCCCAGCCGCTCCGCTCCGTAATGTACGCCGAGGCCGCCGGTGAACAGGCCATAGCCATAGGCATTGTGGATGATCATGCCGCTGCGGCCGCCGGCGGCGCGGATCGAGCGCGCCATCACATCCGACCAGACGTCGATATCGGCCCTGGTATATCCGACCACGATCGGCTTGCCGGTGGTGCCGGAAGAGGCGTGGACGCGGACCAGTTTTTCGCGCGGCACCGCAAACATGTTGAACGGGTAGTTGTCGCGCAGATCGGTCTTTACCGTGAAGGGGAATTTGGCAAGGTCGGAGAGCTGCCTGAAATCCGAGGGACGCACGCCGGCCTTGTCGAAAGCCTTTTTGTAATGCGCGACGTTGTCGTAGGCGTGGGCCAGCGTCCAGGCCAGGCGCTTGGTCTGCAGCGCTGCTATCTCGTCGCGGGAGGCCCGCTCGGCCTCGTCCAGCTCGGCGCTGTAGCCGCTTCCGCTTGATTTGGGGTTCGAAGCCATCGCACCTTCTCCGAAATCAACCGCCTATTTCAACTTGGCCTCGGCGCCAGCCGCCGGCACCCATGCGCCGCCGACGGTGCGGGAATGGCCGCGCATCTCGGCAATCGCGGTATCACCGACGCTGACACGGATATCGTAAATCCCGGAGCGCCCGGTTCGCGAAATTTCCCGCGCCGTCGCGATCAGCCGATCGCCGAGCTTGCCCGGCCTGATGAAGGAGATGTTGCACTGCGCGGCGACGGCGCGCTCGTTGTGGGAATTGCAGGCAAAGGCGAACGCCGAATCCGCCAGCAAGAAGATAAAGCCGCCATGGGCGATGCCGTGGCCGTTGACCATATGCGGCAGAATCGTCATCGTCAGGGTGGCTTCGCCGGGCTTGACCTGCAGGATCTCCATGCCGAGACCCTTGCTGGCGTCGTCTTCGTTCCACATCGCCTCGGCGCAGGCGCGCGCGAGATCGTCGAGCGATAGCGTCGCCTTGAGGTTCACGGCCGTCGTCCCGCTGACATCAATGGCCGCCTGCCGATCAGGATCGGATGCAAGACGCTTCTCCGGTATCGCCGGGCCTGTTGGAACAAGCCTCTTGAACTAGCCATTCAGTGGCTTAGTCATGATGCCAAGCCACGATGCTGTCAACGATGCAGCGGCCGGCCCGACAAGCGGTCGCAGCTTCGATCAATCGGCAGCTTGCGTCACAATGTGAATCTCCGAGGTGAGGGTGCGGTGCACCGGACACTTGTCGGCGATCTCCATGAGCTTCTTGCGCTGTTCGGTATCCAGATTGCCCTCCATGGCGATGACCCGCTCGATCTGGTCGAGCATCCCCGCCTTGGTTTCGCATTCGGCGCAATCCTCGGCGTGAATCTTGCTGTGCTTCAGCGTCACCGTGACGCGCTCGAGCGGCAGCGACTTGCGGTCGGCATATAGGCGCATGGTCATCGAGGTGCAGGCGCCGAGGCCGGCCAGCACAAAATCATAGGGGCCGGGACCGCTGTCCTCGCCGCCGGCGCCAATAGGCTCATCGGCCAGCATGCGATGCGGTCCGATCGAAACGGTCTGCTGGAATTTGCTGTTGCGGGTTTCGGAAACCACGACCTTGCGCGGCGCGTCATCGGGATCGACCGCTTGCTCCGGCGCGACCGGATCGAGATAGCGGCTGACCCAGGCCGCGATGACATCGGCGACATAGGCAGCGTCGCGCTTGCCGCTCAACAAATGGTCCGCGCCTGCCAGCGACACGAAACTCTTCGGATGCTTGGCTGCAACGAAGATGCGGGTTGCATTGTCGATGCCGACGGTGTCGTCGGTCGGCGAGTGCATGATCAATAGTGCCTTGTGCAGCGTGCTCACCTGCGCGATCAGATTGTGCTCGGCGACGTCGTCGAGAAATTCGCGCTTGATGTGAAATGGACGGCCGGCAAGCGAGACTTCGACCTCTCCCTGCTTGCGGATGTCCTCGATGCGCTCTTTGAACAGACCGGTGACATGAACGGGATCGGACGGTGCCGCGATGGTGACCACCGCCCTGGCGTCCGGAATCTGGCCCGCGGCGGCAAGCACAGCGGCGCCGCCGAGACTGTGGCCGATCAGGATCGCCGGGCCTTTGCGGGTTTCGCGCAGATGATCGGCGGCTCGCACCAGATCGGCGACGTTCGACGAAAAGGTCGAATTGGCAAAATCGCCTTCGCTGGAACCGAGACCGGTGAAGTCGAACCGCAGCACCGCGATGCCCTTGGCCGCCAGTGCCACCGCGATCCGTTTGGCGGCCAGCACGTCCTTGCCGCAGGTGAAGCAGTGCGCAAACAATGCGTAGGCCAGCGGCTCGCGCTCGGGCATATCAAGCGCTGCCGCGAGTTGGTGGCCGCCTACACCGGTGAATTGGAAACGTTCAGTCGGCACATCGGCCTCCATGGTGGCGGTGGGCATCGGGTCTCTGAAGAGCTTGTCTAGGCAGTCGCGAACGCGCTGCATTGCGTGGGCCGTATCGTCTCATGCAGACGTGCGAGAAGCAGTGAGGGCCTTCGTGATGGTGCGGGCAACAATTGCAGCATCTTCGCCAACGCCGAATAATAGCGACGAGCGTCGCTCGCGCAGGAAGTGGACCCCGCAGAAATACAGGCCTGGTACGGCGGTCGCCAGCGCGTCGTCAACGATAGGGAATCCGCGCTCGTCGAAAACCGGAAACTTCACCCAGCCGCCGTAGTCCGGCCGGAAGCCGGAGGTGAAAACGACACCTCCAAACCCGTCGAGGTCGACCTCGCTCGCGGCCTTGGCCGCGAACGGCGGTGGGTCAGACATCTCGGGCAGGGCGTCACCGAGGGTGTCCCGCAACAGCCGTCGGATGTCGAGGTACCGAGCGTCGCCGAAGGCGACCGAGTCCGTGAGGTCGTTGGCGAAGTGGACACGGCCGTTCGACACCGCGGCGAGCCGCCCCACCAGCTGCACCCCCAGATCCCGCAGCACGCGGTAGTGCAAGTCGTGGCCACCTCTCGCACCGGTGGCCTGCAGGTTGGCGACGAGCCGCGCGCCCTGCGCGGGCAGCGGCTGGTCGAAGAAGGTCGTCCGGTTCAACCACGTGACGATGTCCTTGTCGCCGAGCCGCCGAGGGAGCCACGGTGCTCTGCCACAGGACAGGACGACGTCCCGCCCGCTTAGATGGAGTTCCTCGGCGAGTTGCACGCCAGTCTGGCCCGAGCCGACGATGAGTACCTTGCCGTCAGGAAGCGCTGATGGGTTGCGGTACTGCGTCGAGTCGAGGACGGCAACGTGCGACGGGAAACCAGTTGCGATCGCTGGGCGATGCGGCCGCTGGTAGGCGCCGCTGCAGATCACCACGGTGTCGGTCTCGATCGGCCCTTCGCTGGTATCCAGCCGGAAGCGCTTGGACCGGCCAGGGTCGAGGCTGTGCACGGAGATGCCCTCGCGGATCGTCCCAGCATGGTTGGCGCCGTAGTCTTCAAGGTAGGACACGATCTCGTCGCGGGGCACGTGACCCTCGGGATCGCGCCCCGCGTACGGGCTGCCTGGAAGGTCCAAGGTCCAGTTCGGCGTCACAAGCGTGAAGCTGTCCCACCGATCACGCCATGCCTGGCCCAGGCGGTGCCGCTCGAACACGACGTGCTCCACGCCGAGCAGACGCAGCTCCCTGCTGACCGATAAACCCGCCGAGCCCGCTCCGACAACGACCACTGTCATGACCCGGCAGCCTCCACGGACGCTTCCCTGAGTTCATCATGCGCGTCGCGATGCCGCGCAATTGCCTGAATGTCACTAGGACAAGCGTACCATTCGGAACTGGCGCGCGCGAGTCCGACGTGTACAGCTCGGAGTGGGATCACCGGGCCTAGTCGCGTCGCGAATCGTCTTTTTCGGAGGGATCAATGCCGCCTCGCTCCTGAGCAGCTAACTTCGGCTTTGGGGTCATTTTCGACCAGCGGCAGGTCCTGCCATGTCGGCTGCGCCCCCAAAGCGGAGCTGACCGGAGGCGGCGCATTCTCATCGGGCATCACGCATGACGTCCTATTCGTGCCGGTGCATCGCCGATTCATGCTTGGTGTCGCGCATCGTCGAGTAGATGATCAGCGACAGGCAGATCATGCCGCTGAGATAGTAATAGAACCAGTCCTCGTGCCCGAGGCTCTTGAAATACAGCGCGATCGCAGGCGCGGTGCCGCCGAACACCGACACCGTAATGGCGTAGGGAAGGCCGACGCCGAGCGCACGGACCTTGGTGGGAAACAATTCGGCCTTGACGATGGCGTTGATCGAGGTGTAGCCGGCGACGAAAAGCCAGGCCGCGCAAATCAGCAGGAAGGCCATCAACGGCGACTTGGTCTCCTTTAGCGCGGTCAGGATCGGAATCGTGCCCAGCGTGCCGGCGACGCCGAAAAAGATCAGCAGCGGTTTGCGGCCGATGCGATCGGACAGCGCGCCATAGATCGGCTGAAGCAATGTCGCGAAAATCAACGTACCGAAAATGACAATGGTCGTCTGGTCCGGGGTTAGACCCACCGACAGTCTGACGAAGGTCTGCATATAGGTCGTGAAGGTGTAGAACGCGGCGGTGCCGCCGGCGGTGAGGCCGACCACCAGCAACAGCTCACGCGGATACTGCAGGAGGCCACGGATCGAGCCGGTCGCTCCGACGACTTTCTTGGCTTCGACGAACGCCTCGGTCTCGTGCAGCGTGCGCCGCATCACCGCTGCGAAAATCGCGAGCAGAGCGCCGATTGCGAATGGAATTCGCCAGCCCCACTCCTTCAATTGCTCCGGCGTCAAGAACACTTTTTGCAGCAACAGCAGTACGATGATCGCGGTCAGCTGACCGCCGATCAGGGTGACGTATTGAAAGCTGGAGTAGAAGCCGCGATACCTGGGATCCGCGACCTCGCTGAGATAGGTGGCGCTGGCGCCGTATTCGCCGCCAAGACTGAGGCCCTCGATAATGCGCGCCAGCGTGAGAATGGCCGGCGCCGCGAGGCCGATCGAGGCATAGGTCGGCGTGACCGCGATGATCAATGAGCCGAAGCACATGCAGACCACCGACAAGGTCAGCGACAGCCGTCGGCCGAAGTGGTCGGCGATGTAGCCGAACAGCCAGCCGCCGAGCGGCCGCATCAGGAAAGTCGCGGCGAACAGCACCGCCGCGTCGAGCTGCTGCACCACCGGATCTTCGTGCGGAAAGAACGCCGGCGCGAAGTAAAGCGCGAACGCCGTGTAGGCGTAGAAATCATACCATTCGACGAGATTGCCGACCGAGCCGATGAAGATCGCCCTGATCCTGCGTTGGACGTCGGCGAGATCGAGATGATCGGCCCCCGGCTGCAGGGCTTGCTCGGTCATGTCCGGCCTCCGGGGAACGATCATACAATCCAGATTGCGAAGCTGTCAGCCTGGCTAGCCGAACAACATCGGAAGCTGTCGCGGTCCGCGCACCGTACCCTCCGACCAGGTCACTTGGCCAGCCGGGTCGAGCCTGAAATCCGGAATGCGCTTCAGCCATTCCTCGATAGCAACCGTCATTTCCATGCGCGCCAGGTTGGAGCCGACGCAGCGGTGAATCCCCAGGCCGAATGCGGCGTGGCGGTTCTCCTTGCGGTCGATCACGACCTTGTCGGCATCGGGAAACATCGCGGGATCTCGGTTGGCGGCGGGGAACGACAGCAGCACCATGTTACCGGGTTTTATCGGGCAGCCGCTGACCACCGTCTCCTTCATCACCTCGCGCGCCATCGTTACCGGCGAATAGGCGCGCAAAAACTCCTCGATCGCGCTCGGCATCAATGCCGGCTCGGCGATCAGGCGGTGGCGATCCGCGGGCGTTTTCGCCAGATGCCAGAGCGAGGAACCGATCGCGCTCCAGGTGGTGTCGATGCCGGCGATCAGGAGCAGCCGCAGCGAACCCTGCACATGGGTGTCGGACAGCGGCTGGCCTTCTCTGTCGCGGGCGTTCATCAAGGTCGAGATCAGATCATCGGTCGGGTGTGTCTTGCGATGTTCGATATGGCCGGCGAAATATTCGCCCATCTCGTGGATCGCGCGCATCAGGGTATCATTATCCTTGATGCCGAGTTCGAGGATTTCGTGGATCCATTTGATGAAGAGATCGCCATCCTTTTCCGGAATGCCAAGCATGTGCGCAATCGCGCGAACCGGAATGTGTTTGGTATAGCGCGCAGCCGCGTCGCATTTGCCATCGGCGATGAATTCGTCGATCAGCTCGTTGCAGATCGCGCGAACCCTGGGCTCCAGCTTTTTCACGGCGTCGGGCGTAAATGGCGGCAGCAGCAATTGCTTGGCGGGCTTGTGTTCCGGCGGGTCGGAGGTGATCGGCGGCGCCGACCCAACTTGCTCAGGCCTGACGTCGCGCACGATGACGCGGCGCGAGGAAAAATGTTCGGTGTCGTAGGCGATCTGCTTTACCGCCTTATAAGTGGTGGGCAAGTAACAGCCGAGAAAGCGCTTGGTGTGAACCACCGGGCATTCCGCCCGCAACTCCTCCCAGATCGGAAACGGATTTTCAGTCCAGCGCGGATCGGTATGGTCGAAATCGTGAACCCAATCGGTCACGGGAGGATGATCGGGCAGGACAGTGATGGAATCCGACATAAGGCATTATCCTCTGCTTTGCTCGCTCGGATCAAATATTGCGCGGCATGAATTGTTTCGAGGACAGGATCATTCCTCGATCACCTCGATCGCGATTTCCGGACAATTGGCCTGGGCAAGCCAGGCCTTGTCCTCGAGGCCGGCAGGCACCGAGCCGTCGCCGATTTCGTGCGAATTGCCGAATTCGTCGAGCTCGAACAGTTCGGGCGCCAGCGACTTGCAGCGCGCGTGTCCCTGACACTTCTCCTGATCGACGCGCACCTTCAATCCGGGGGATTTCGACATCGCTAACCTCCCTTTGCACCATCGCTTGCGAGCGCCTTGTTAACGCGGCTGCCAGTCATGCTCGCGCTTCGATTCCACGGAATGGCGCGCATGGTTTTTTCTTGCAGGAATTATAGGCACGACTATAATATTTCCGTCAATACAAATCTGGATGATGGCGTGGCGGCAGGCGGGCAACCGATGGACTGGCTTGCTGTTCGGGACCTCCCGGGCATCCTGCCGACACGTCAGCGCCGCAGCCAGGAAACCACGGTGGCGCTGCTGGAAGCCGCGGCTCTGATGCTGCGCGAGCGTTCGCTGGATGAACTCTCGATCGAGGATTTGTGTAATCGCCTCGGCGTCACCATCGGCGCCTTCTACGGCCGCTTCGAAAGCAAGGACGCCTTCTTTAACGCGCTGATGTCGCTGGCAGCCAGCAAGGCGCTGGCCGCCGTTAGCGCAGCGGTCGCCGATCAGGACAATCTCGGTGCGGGGCTGGAACAGGCGTGTCGAAGGGTCGTCGAAGTCGCCGTCGAGGTCGTGCGCCGTAATGTTGGCGTCGTCCGCGCGGCCTCGCAGTATGAGAGTGTCTATCCGGAGCGATGGGGGACGGTCCGCGCCACCGCAAGCGCTATGGTCGAACTCGCCACGCCGCTATTGCTTGCGCGGATGGGCCGGGGCCGAGTGCCGGCGAAGACACGCAGTATTGGCTTTGCGTTTCAGATGATGTTCGGCACACTGGTTAACGCGGTCCTGCACAAGCCGAAGCTCGTCTCGCTCGATGAACCGGAAATGGTTGACCGCCTTGCGCTGGCGATGTTCCTGCAGCTGCAGCACGAAGCTCGGACCGATAGGCCGGCAAGGTAGCCACTTAGACTGACATTACCTGGCTGGCCTCGGATCGATCGGCGTCGTGCCGCGCACGCCCAGAATATCCTCCAGCACTTTTGCGCCGGCCAGAAGCTGTGCCTCGCCGCGCGGCGGCGCCACCATTTGAAGTCCGACCGGCAACCCCGACGCCGTGAACCCGCACGGCAACGACAGCGCCGGGCAGCACACCAGCGTAATCGCATAGACGACGGCCAGCCACTCGACGTAGTTGTCGAATTTTTTGCCGGCGCATTCGGCCACATAGCGATGCTCGACCGGAAACGGTGCCACGATCGTGGCTGGCGCCAGCAACAGATCATAGGTCTTGAAAAACTCAAGCGTGCGCGCAGCCATCGCCACGCGCTGGGCTTCGGCGCGTTCGAGCTGCTCGACGCTCAGCTTCAGGCCCTCCTCGATGTTCCAGATCACTTCGGGCTTGAGCAGATCGCGCTTGGTGCGCAGCAATGCCGCCTTGCTGACGGCGAAATCGAACGCGCGCAGCACATGGAAACATTCATGGGCTTCGCGCAGGTCCGGGTGCGCCTCCTCGACAATAACGCCGGCCTCGGCAAAGCGCGAAGCCGCCTTGCGCGTGATGGCGGCAACCTCGGGATCAACCGGGGTGATGCCGAGATCGGGCGAATAGGCGACCCGCGTCGGCCTGCCGCCGGAGCGCGCGGCGGCGAGGAACGATGTCGGCAACCGGGGCAGCGATAGCGGATCGGCCGGATGCTCGCCGCTCATGGCGTCGAGCAGCAGCGCAAGGTCCAGGACATTGCGCGCCATCGGGCCGTGCACCGTCAGATTGCGATCGATCTTGGCGACGGGCGTGTGCGCGACGCGGCCGATGCTCGGGCGCATTCCGACCACGCCGCAAAAGCTCGCGGGGTTGCGCAGCGAGCCGCCCATGTCGGTGCCGTGGGCGAGCCACGCCGTGCCGGTTGCCAGCGCAACCGCGGCGCCGCCGGAGGAGCCGGCGGCGGAGCGCGACAGGTCCCAGGGATTAAGCGTCGCGCCGAACACTTCGTTGAAGGTATTGGCGCCCGCGCCGAATTCCGGCGTGTTGGATTTGGCGTAGACCACGGCGCCATTATGTTCGAGGGTTTCGACCACAATGTCGGAATGGGCTGCGATCGTATCCTTGAAGATCGGCGAACCCTGGGTGTTGAGTACGCCCTCGACATTGAACAGGTCTTTTATCGGAACAGGCATTCCCGCAAGCAGGCCGCGCTCGCCGGCCGGTTTCTCCATCAGCGCCTTCGCATGGGTTCGGGCGCGATCGAAGCAGAGGATCGGCAAGGCGTTCACCTGGCCGTCGACCTCGGCGATCCGCTGCTCCAGCATCTCGAGCAGGTCGAGCGGCGTGACCTCGCCGGAGTTGAGTTTTTCGACGACCGCGCACGCCGTCGCGCGCACCAGGCTCTGATCAGATGCCACTTGGGTCTCCCTTTCGTTCCGCTTTCCTTGCGAGAAGGGTTGTCTGGTCCTGTAGAACATTTTCCGGCAACACTAATCCAGCGATTGTCAGAGCGGACGACAGAGCGGTCGAACCAGCTACCCCCAACCGGCGCTGATGCCGCCGTCGACGGTAAAGATCACGCCCGACGTGTAGCCGGAGCGGTCGGAGGCGAGGAAGGCCATCAGGTCGCCGATTTCGCGGGCATGCGCGGGGCGGCCGAGCGGAAAGCCCTTTTGAAACTCCTTGTAGCGGCTTTCGTCGCCGAACTGGTGCTTGGCGCGGGTCTTCAGCAGGGTGACGTGGCGGTCGGTTCCGACAGGGCCGGGATTGATGCCGACGACGCGGATGTTGTCGGCGAGGCTCCTGCTGCCGAGCGCGCGGGTGAACGCCATCAGCGCGGCGTTGCCGGCGCTGCCGCAGATGTAATTGGCATCGAATTTTTCCCCGGCGGCGCCGATATCGTTGACGATGACGCCATGGCCGCGCGATTTCATCTGGGCGTAGATCGCGCGGGTGAGGTTGATGTAGCCGAACACCTTCAGCTCCCAGGCGTGACGCCAGGTCGCCTCCTCGATCTTGTCGATCGAGCCGCCCGGAATATCGCCGGCATTGTTGACGAGGATGTCGATGTCGGCGGCATCCTTGGCAAGCCGTGCGATGTCCTCGGCCTTGCGCAGGTCCACGACATGAGCCGTAGCGTCGATTTGATGGGCCGATCGCAAACGCTCGGCGAGCGCCTTCAACTGATCGCCGCTGCGGGCCGCAAGACGGAGATGGGCGCCTTCTTCGGCAAAGGCTTCGGCCGCGGCCGCGCCGATGCCTTTCGAGGCGCCGGTGATCAGGACGCGCTTGCCGCGCAAATGCAGGTCCATGAGAATTACTCGCTTGATGGGAAAAAGATGGCTGATGGGGTAGTCGGCGATTCTACTGGTTAGGCCGCCGCCACTGAGGCCGTCAACATTGCACTGCAATGTTGCGCCGTGACCAACTTTGGTCCATTGCAATTCGATCAGACCACGGCGGGCCAGGCATTAGGGAAACTCTCGATGAGCAACGAAAAAAAGCAATACCGGATCGCGGTCATTCCCGGCGACGGCATCGGCAAGGAAGTGGTGCCGGAAGGGTTGCGGGTGCTGGAGCAGGCTACGAAAAAGCACGGCGTCAGCGTGCATTTCGATCATTTCGACTTTGCGTCCTGGGACTACTATGAAAAGCACGGCGAGATGATGCCGGAGGACTGGAGGCAAAAGATCGGCAAGCACGACGCGATCTATTTCGGTGCGGTCGGCTGGCCCGCGAAGATTCCCGATCACATTTCGTTGTGGGGATCGCTGATAAAATTCCGACGGGAGTTCGACCAGTACGTCAATCTTCGCCCGGTGCGGCTGATGCCGGGAGTGCCATCGCCGCTCGCCAACCGCAAGCCCGGCGATATCGATTTCTGGGTGGTGCGGGAAAACACCGAAGGCGAATATTCTTCCGTCGGCGGACGCATGTTCCCGGATAGCGAGCGTGAATTCGTCACCCAGCAAACGGTCATGACCCGCATCGGCGTCGATCGGATTCTGAAATTCGCCTTTGAGCTGGCGCAATCGCGGCCGAAGAAGCATCTGACCTCGGCGACGAAATCCAACGGCATTTCCATCACCATGCCGTATTGGGACGAGCGCGTCGAGGCGATGGGTAAAAACTATCCCAAGGTGAAGTGGGACAAGTACCACATCGATATTCTCACCGCGAATTTTGTCCTGCATCCGGACTGGTTCGACGTCGTGGTCGGCTCGAACCTGTTCGGCGACATCCTCTCTGATCTGGGGCCAGCCTGCACCGGCACCATCGGCATCGCGCCATCAGGCAACATCAATCCGGAGGGGAATTTCCCCTCGGTGTTCGAGCCGGTGCACGGCTCGGCGCCTGACATCGCAGGGCAGGGCATTGCCAACCCGATCGGCATGATCTGGTCCGGCGCGATGATGCTGGAACATCTCGGCGAGAAGACTGCCGCGGCGTCCATCGTGAGCGCGATCGAGCGCACGCTCGGCGAACGCACGCTGCGCACCCGCGATCTCGGCGGCAATGCTGACACCACAGCCTGCGGCAAGGCGGTGGCGGAGATGGTGGAGTAGGGGATATCCGAAGGTCGTCCTGTTACGCCGTCATGGCCGGGCTTGTCCCGGCCATCCACGTCCTACGGCATACACGGGAATGAAGACGTGGATGCCCGGCACAAGGCCGGGCATGACGAACAGGAAACGAGGGGCTTATTTCACCCCCTCGCAATCCGCCGGCAATGCTCCCACGCCGCCGCGATGAGATTTTCGCTGGCTTCCGGCGTGCGGAACGCTGAATGCGCCGACAGCGTCACGTTTTGCAGTTTTGTCAGCGGGTGATCCACCGGCAGCGGCTCGATGTTGAAGACGTCGAGCCCGGCATGCCGGATGTGGCCGGACTGCAGGGCATCGATCATCGCCTGCTCGTCGACCAACGCGCCGCGCGCCGTATTGACGAGGATGACGCCCGGCCTCATCGAGGCGATCCGCTCGCGCGAAAGGAAGCCGCGGGTTTCGTCGTTCAGCAACAGATGCAGCGAGATCACGTGGCTCGCGACCAGCAGCGTTTTCAGATCGACAAAGTCGACGCCCGGACAGGTTTTCGCCGTCCGGTTCCAGGCAATCACCCGCATGCCGCCGCCGAGCGCGATCCGCGCCACCTCGGCGGCGATGCCGCCGAAGCCGATCAGGCCCAGCGTCTTGCCGGTCAGCTGCATGCCGTCCTCGCGCAGCCAGTTGCCGGCGCGCATCTCACGGTCCATCTGGGCGAGCACGCGCGCGGAAGCCCACATCAGCGCAACCGCGGATTCGGCGACAGCGGTGTCGCCATAGCCGCGGATCAGGTGAACGGAAATGCCGAGCTGGCTAAGCTCTTCCGGGTTCATGTAGCTGCGCGCACCGGTTCCCAGGAACACGATGTGCTCTAGCCCGGCGCATTGGCGCGCGATATCGGTCGGCAACGCGGTGTGGTCGACGATCGCAATCTCGGCGCCGTCGAGCACGGCTGGCAACTGTTCCGGCGTCACGTCGGGGTCGCGGTGGATGCGCACTTTGGGATCGCCGGGCTTTTCCAGCCGCTCCAAGATCACCGCCAGCGATTCATTGGCATCGACAAATACACCGCGCACTGAAATCTCCGTGGTTCTGTCAGGACGCGACGCCCGCTAACGCGAGCACGGTGTGCATCAGGACGTTGGCGCCGGCTGCGCAATCGGCCTGGGTCGCGTCCTCCAGCTCATTGTGGCTGACGCCATCCTTGCACGGCACGAACACCATTGCTGCCGGAATTTTGCTATTGAGGTTGCAGGCGTCGTGCCCGGCGCCGGATGTGATGCGCCGGTGGGAATAGCCGAGCGCCTTGGCGGCATTCTCCACCGCATCGACGAGCTTGGGATCGAAATGCGTCGGCGCTTTGCGCCAGATCAGCTCGAGCGCGACCTCGACCTTGCGCCTGGCCGCAATTTCGGCAACCGCGGCGCGCAGGTCCTTATCCAGGGCATCCATGATCGTGGCATCGGCGCTGCGGCAATCGACGGTGAACGCGATCTCGCCCGGGATCACGTTGCGTGAAGGATTGGCGATGACGGCTTCGCCTATGGTGCCGACCGCGTTTGGCCCGTGCTTCTTCGCGATGCTCTCCATCGCCAGCACAATTTCCGACAACGTCGCCAGCGCGTCGCGGCGCAGCGGCATCGGTGTCGAGCCGGCGTGGCTTTCAAAACCGATGATCTTGCCGTCATACCACAATACGCCCTGGCCCGAGTTGACGACGCCGACGGTCTTGTGCTCGGCCTCGAGAATGGGTCCCTGTTCGATATGCAGTTCGACGAAGCAGCCCAATTTCTGCGCACCCACTGCGCTCTCCCCACGATAGCCGATGCTGTCAAGCGCCTGCGCGACGGTGACGCCCTCGGCATCCTTGCGCGACAGGATGTCCTCGGTCGTGAAGTCGCCAACATAGGCGGCCGACGCCATCATCGCCGGCGCGAAGCGCGAACCTTCCTCGTTGGTCCAGTTGACGATGCAGATCGGGGCTTCCGTCTCGATCCCGGCATCGTTGAGGGTCCGGACGACCTCGAGCGCCGCCAGCGTGCCGAGCACGCCGTCGAACTTGCCGCCGGTCGGCTGGGTATCGAGATGCGAGCCTAAGCCCACCGGTGGTTTCGACATGTCGCGGCCCTTGCGAAGTGCGAACATCGATCCCAATGCATCGACATGCACCTCGAGGCCTGCGGCCTCGCACGCCCGGCGGAACCAGTCGCGCACCTGCTTGTCCTCCGGGCCGAGCGTCAGCCGCCGTACCCCGCCTTTCGCCGTCGCGCCGAATTTCGCGGTCTCGTGAATCGTATCCCAGAGACGGGTGGAATCGATTTGCAGATTGGATGCGACCTGACTCATGCGGCGGCTCCGGAAAAACGTGCGGATAGGTGGCGTCGGTGTTGCCTTCAATGACGCGCGCGCGGCGGTGCGTCAACCGAAGCACTTTGCGCGATCTTGCCAGCGAGGTCGGCGATGAGCTCGACCGCGACCGTGTCGGGGGATGCCAGCCAGCTTGCCGAAAATGTCAGCGGCGAGATTTTCAGCTCGGTCGAGAGCAGTTGCAACCGTCCCTCGGCCAGCTCGTTTTCCACGATCGCGGTGGGGATCACCGCGATGCCGAGCCCTTCGATCGCCATGTGGATGACGGTGGCAAGCGAGGCGCTGGCATGCAGCCGGATCTGCGGCAGGTCCGGCCGGTTGAACAGCGCGCGCACGGCTTCATAGGGCTGCGTCTTGCGCGGAAAGGTGATGATCGGAAACTTCGCCAGGTCCTTAACCGTCAGCAGACCCTTGCCAAGGCCGAGTGCCGGACTGGCAAGAAAGCCGACAGGGTACTTGCACAGCACGCGATTGCGAACGCCGGATGCAGACAATGGCCCGACGACAAAGGCGAGCTCGATCTCCTGTGCCAGCAGCCGCGCGCTCAGGTTCGGCGTGATGTCGACTTCGATCTCCAGCGACAGATTGGGATAGGCGGTGTTGACGCTCTTGATCAGCCGCGACAGCCAAGTGTGCACGACGGTCTCGGCCACGCCAAGCCGCATGACGCCGCGCATCGCCGAGCGGTCGCCGACCGTGGCCATCATCTCCGAGCGCAGGCCGATCAGCTTTTCCGCGTAGACCATGAGCTGCCGCCCGTGTGTGGTCGGCGATGCCACACGGTGCTCGCGGTTCAGGAGCTTTACCCCGATGTCGCGTTCGAGCTGGGCGATCCGTTGCGAGATAGCCGGTTGGGTGGTGTTGAGCCGCTGGGCCGCTCCCCGGAAGCTGCCCAGCGTCACCACCCACAGGAACGTCTCGAGCGATCTGAAATCCACCATGCCAAGAGTCCGAACCATTACGAAAATTTATCGAGTTCAATTAGAAACGCGGATTAGACTTTATGGTAGACATAGGGTTCTCTGTTTGTCGAGATAGTACGCAGGTCCCCCAGCATGGGCGTTTTAGCGGCAGGCCAGCAATTGCGCGGCGATAAGGACACGCTTCCGAGCCTGCAGGCGCGGCTTGCCTGCCGCGCCGGCATGGCCACCACCACCGCCGGCGTCGCCAACGGTTTTGTCCAAGGCAATCTCGCGATTCTGCCGGAGAAGCTGGCCGCGTCGTTTCACCGGTTTTGCCAGCTCAACCCGAAGCCTTGTCCGGTGATCGGCATGTCCGAGGTCGGAAACCCGCAGATTCCTTCGCTTGGGACCGATCTCGACATCCGCACCGACCTGCCGCGCTATCGCGTCTGGCGCAATGGCGAGGTGGTGGAGGAGCCGACCGATATCATGGCGCATTGGCGCGACGATCTCGTCGCCTTCGTGCTCGGATGCTCATTTTCCTTTGAGGAAGCACTGCTGGCGGAGGACCTGCCGATCCGGCACATCGAGCGCAATGTGCGGGTGGCGATGTACCGCACCAACATCGCCTGCGCGCCCGCGGGACCGTTCGCCGGTCCGATGGTGGTCTCGATGCGTCCGTTCAAGCCGGCGGATGCGATCCGCGCGATACAAATCACCTCCCGGTTCCCATCGGTGCATGGCGCACCGGTTCATCTCGGCCATCCGCACGCGATCGGAATCGCCGATATCGCAAAACCCGACTATGGCGATCCGGTGCCGGTCGAGCCCGACGAAATCCCGGTGTTCTGGGCCTGCGGCGTCACGCCGCAAGCGGTGATCGCGGCG
>DASSGM010000122.1:0-6044 GCA_035693465.1 Bradyrhizobium sp.
AGACCTTTTAGGAAACCTGCAAGACCCTGCAACCGACCGCCCCTCAAGATTCGGCTCGAAAGCGCCGACTGGGCAATTATTGCCTATGGGATGGTTTCGATATGGTTAACGAAGGTTAAGGGCTGGGGCGAAAGTTCAACAGCAAAAAAATCGGCTTCGCAAAACGAAGCCGATTTTCGTCAAAGTATGGGTTCTAGAGGGTTGTCTATTGGCGATATTGCTGGATGCGCGTGGTGCGCAGGCCGGCAAGGCCATGCTGATCGATGGAAAACTGCCAGGAGAGGAACTCGTCGACGGTCAGCGTGTAGCGGCTGCATGCCTCCTCAAGGGAGAGCAGGCCGCCACGTACTGCGGCGACGACTTCGGCCTTCCGGCGGATGACCCACCGTTTGGTCCCGGGTGCGGGCAGATCCGCAATTGTTAACGGACTACCGTCAGGCCCGATGACATATTTTACCCTCGGGCGATGGGTTTCTGTCATGGCGTACTCACAAACTCTCAACCACTAACTCACGCAGCAACCTACGCTCGGCGGCTTAAAATTTGCCTAAGCCCAAGGCTTCAATAAGAATCTCCTTGAAAATGCCCAAAAGGATTCGCCGCGACGGTCTGGAGATACCGCGCCGAAGCGAATTGTGAATGAACAGTCGCGTCGTCGGGCTCGATCGCGCGGGCCCGAAGGCGCGAAGCGGACTAGTTGGCGATGCTCTTGATCTGGTTGACCGTGTAATTCTGGCCGTTGATCGACAATAGCGGCGGCGACTGGGTGAGATCGACTGAATCGACCACCCCCTGTATCTGGGTCGAGACAGCCACGGAATTGGCCGCGCTGTCGGTTGCGGTCGCAGTCAGCGTGTACTTGCCATCTGGCCACTGCGTGCCGTCGTTGCCCCTGCCGTTCCAGGTGAAGACCTGATTGTCGCCGGCGTTGACGGCGTAGCTGCCGGTGAAGACGGTCTGGCCGGCGCTGTTGGCGATCGAGATGGTGACGTTGGCATTGGTCGGGACACCGAGTTCCCAGGTGGCCGCGCCGCTGGTCAGGGCCGCGGTGGAGCCGTCGACCACCGCGGTCTTGCCGACGAAGGTCAGCGCCTGCGTCGATTGGGCGGTCTGCTGCAGCGACACCAGCGTGGTCAGCTGATCGTTGGTCTTGAGTTGCTGCTCAACGGACGCGAACTGCACCAGCTGCTGGGTGAACTGGTTGGTGTCCAGCGGATCGAGCGGATTCTGGTTCTGCAATTGCGTCGTCAGCAGCGTCAGAAAGGTTTGAAAGTTTCCGGCGAGCGTGGAGTCGGTGGTCGAGCTCAGCGAAGATCCCGAAGAGCCGGACGACGATGAAGTCGGTATCGGCGTCGTTCCGGAAACGACCGGGGGCGCCAAGCCTGATGCTGCTGTCATGTCGCTCTCCTCAGACCCTGATATCCACGCCGCTGCTCGATCCAAGCACGCGGCCGTAGCTTCGTCCCGCGACCGCCGCGGGAATCGTCTCGTCATCGCTGATGACCAGCCGCTGCGCGTTGCGGCCGGTTTCGTTGCCGTCCTGTCCGGAAGACGACTGGTCGCGCAGGCTGAATTGCAGGCTGCCGTTGCCGGTCTTCAGTCCGGCGTCGTCCAGTGCGCGTTGCAGCTGCGGTGCGTCCTGGCGCAACATCGATAGCGTCTCCGGCTTTTCGACCGTCAAATGCGAAGTGACCCGGCCACTGCGATCGATATCGATGCGAACATCGATGCGGCCGAGATCGGCCGGATCGAGCCGGATCTCGAAGCGGCTCTTGCCGCTTCGTGCCGAGACGGCGATCTCAAGCGCGAGCCCGCTCAATGGCACCGCCGCATTGATTGCTGCTGTCACGCTCAACGACCCCGCCGTGGCGGGAGCGGAAGCGGGCTGCGGCTGGACCGTGCCGGTCGCTTGCACGGCTGTACCAGATGAATCGGCTGTCGCATGGGCCGTCGCGTTGACCGGCGAATGCTCATGAGGGGGTTCGGCCGCGGGGCTTGCCGGCGAGGAACTGGCCGGAGCGTCTGCTTTCGTCGTTTCAATGCGGCCGTTGCCGCCATCCTGCCTGGGTGCGATAGCCGGTGGTGGCGCGATGTTGTTCAAAGGCGCATCGGCAGCCTTGGCCGCAGCGGACGGGTCGGGCGCGCCGGAGGTGGCATCTGCGGTGCTAGATGCCGCAGTCTTCGCCGGCGCCGCGGCCGCAGCCTTGAGCAGCGTGGTTTTCCCTTCCGGCGTCGTCGCCGCAACAGCGGCCGTCAATGCCAGATCGGTTGCCGCGGTCGCCGCGGTCGTAACGCTTTGCGTTGCCAATTGCTGCACGGTCGCGGCGGCTGCCTCGCTCGCCGCAGCTTGAACAGGAACCTTTGCATTCGCGGTCACATCCGAGGTGGTCGTGGGGACAGCTGTCGGTACGCTCGCGGCTGCCGATACCGTGACGCCGGCTGCTGCCGATGTTGTCACAGCGGTGACTGCGTCGGAATCGCTATTGATCTGCACTGCTGATGCAGCCGGTGTGGCCGAGGCCGGCGAACTGGCAGCGATTGCCGCCGCGGCAATCGCGAGCGGCGCAATGGCATTGCCGGACGCAGCCGTTGCCTGGGCAGTCTCCGTCGAGACGATGGTGACGGCGATTGCAACGGCGACCGGGTTCAGCGTAGCCACGGACGTTGCATCCTGCTGCGCCGAGGTCGCAGCAACGCTCGAAGAATCAGGTGCAGATGAAGGATCAGGTGCAGAAGCGGCGTCGGAAGGCGCTTTTAGCTCGGTCGATTTCTTTTCAATGGGCTTTGCGGTGTCAGCCTTCAAGGCGTTCGGCCTGGCGCCGGATTGAACCGCCTCTGTGTTGGTGTCGGCATCGGCGTCGGAGCGCTGCCTCGTGGCGGTGTCGCGATCGTCGGAATTGTCTCTCGCCGCCTGGTCGACAGGCCCGGCGTCGCGCGATCGTTTGGGGTTGGGGATGGCAGGCGCATCGCCCACGCTATGCAGTGAAGCAGGTTGCTGCTGTGCCGTTGCGTTTGTGCGATCGTCAGACGTACCCGCAGGCGGGCTGCTATCGATCAGCGCCTGGAAACGATCGTTTCCCTGCGATGGATCGGGCTTGGCAGATCTTGGCGGCGGGGCCTGAAAAGGCAGGCTTGCTGCTGCTTCTGACGTGACGCTGAACACGGACGGCCTCTTGCAATGAAACTGGAGCAATAGGATCAGCAAGGACCGGGCCATCCGAGTTCCAAGAAAAGTTATTGATATTTCAATAGCTTATACGCAGTTATAGAAGACTCCAGGGGCGCCGCGGCGGCTCCTTTTCTGCCCGGCGGCAAGAATTGCCGTTTGCCGGACTGCCAATGGGCGGAGCGTGATTGCCTCGCGGGAATACGGCCTATATTAGAGGGCAGCTTTTAAAGCCGTTCCGATCAGGCCAACCGCCGCCGCGGAACCGCTCTCGAATTTTCCTGGTCGCGAAGCTCAGTGCCGCCGCGATCGCATCAATAACCGGAACCATGCTCAACAGTCTGGATCTCAAGGGCCGTCCACAGGACACCAGGATCGTCGTCGCCATGTCCGGCGGGGTCGACTCCTCGGTGACGGCTGCGCTGTTGAAGTCCGAGGATTATGACGTCATCGGCATCACGCTGCAGCTTTACGATCATGGTGCGGCTACCCATCGCAAGGGCGCGTGCTGCGCCGGGCAGGACATCCACGATGCCCGCAATGTCGCCGAGCGGATCGGCATCCCGCATTACGTGCTCGACTACGAGAACCGTTTTCGCGAGTCGGTGATCGACAATTTCGCAGACAGCTACGTTGCGGGGGAGACGCCGGTCCCTTGCATCGAATGCAACCGCTCGATCAAGTTTCGCGACCTGCTCAAGACCGCGCGCGAGCTCGGCGCCTCCGCGCTCGCCACCGGCCACTATGTCGCGTCGCGCCGCATGAGCGACGGGTCGCGCGCCCTGCTTTGCGCCGCCGACGCCGATCGCGACCAGAGCTATTTCCTGTTCGCGACCACGCGGGAGCAGCTTGACTATTTGCGCTTTCCCTTGGGCGATTTGACCAAGCAGCAGACCCGCGAACTGGCGCGGCGCTTCGGTCTCACCGTCGCCGACAAGCACGACAGCCAGGACATCTGCTTCGTGCCCAGCGGGCGCTATACCGACATCATCGGTCGCTTGAGGCCGAATGCCATGGAGCCCGGCGATATCGTCGACCTCGACGGTCGCGCCATCGGCAGGCATCTGGGCATCGTCCATTTCACCGTTGGCCAGCGCCGCGGATTGGGCATCGCCGCCAGCGCACCGCTCTATGTGGTACGGCTCGACGCCGCGAGCCGCCGCGTCGTCGTAGGGCCACGCGAGGCTCTGCGGATGGATCGCATCGCGCTGCGCGAAGTCAACTGGATCGGCGACGGCGCGCTTGACCATGCGGTCGGCGAGGGCCTGGAGATTTTCGTGCGGGTGCGATCGACCCGCGCGCCGCAGCCGGCGTGGCTGCGCGTGGCCGACGGCTGCTACGAAGTCGAACTGGTCGCGGGCGAGGAGGGCGTTTCGCCCGGCCAGGCCTGCGTGTTTTACGACGCACCCTCGGGCCAGGCGCGCGTGCTCGGCGGCGGCTTCATCCAAAGCGCGACCGCCAAGAGCACAACAGCCAAAGTGGCATTGCGGCCGCGGCCGCTGGTCGAGGCCGTGCGCGGGTAAGAAATTTCAGGGCGGGGGCATGGCTGCAGATATCGACCGCGCGGGGGTCGCAAAGGCTTATGAGCGCTGGGCGCCGGTCTACGACCTGGTATTCGGCAAGGTCTTCGAGCACGGCCGCCAATCGACCATCGCGGAAGCCGACAAGATCGGCGGCCGCATTCTGGATGTCGGCGTCGGCACTGGATTGTCGCTGTCGGATTATTCGCCGACCACGAAATTGTGCGGCGTCGATATTTCCGAACCGATGCTGCGCAAGGCGCAGAGCCGGGTGCGTGCGCTGGGCCTTAAAAATGTCGAGACACTCGCGGTGATGGACGCCAAGAATCTGGCGTTTACGGATTCATCTTTCGACGCGGTGGTGGCGCAATATGTCATCACCGCGGTGCCCGACCCCGAAGCCACGCTTGACGATTTCATCCGCGTATTGAAGCCCGGCGGCGAACTCATCCTGGTCAATCACATCGGCGCCGAAAGCGGTCCGCGCCGCGTCTTCGAACTGGCGTTCGCGCCGCTGGCGCGGCGGCTCGGCTGGCGGCCGGAATTCCCATGGGAGCGCCTGGCTAATTGGGCGGCAAAACATGGCGGCGTCAGCCTGACCGAGCGTCGCCCGATGCCCCCGATGGGGCACTTCTCGCTGATCCGTTACCGCAAATCCTAAAGGCCGATCTTCCCCTTCCCGCCTGCGGGAAAAGGTCAAAGATGGGGCTCGATCGGGAACCTCCGCGCGCTCCGGCCGTTTTCCCCGCATGAGAATGAAACCTCAGTTCTTCCTCTCATGCGTGCTAATGGCGGCGTCAGGCGTAGCGAGCGCGCAAGCCCCGCCCGCTCCGGCGACGCCTCCGGCCCCGACCGCGCCGCCTGCGGTCGCGCGTGCCACTGACTGCGCGCCGACGCAGCCGGTGCCGCAGCGAGGCACCGTTGCGCCCGAAGGCACCACAACCGGCCAGCGCTCCGAGCCGCTCGGCGACAAACTCTCGAGATCCGATGGTGTGTTGTGTCCGCCGCCTGGCGTTGATCCGGACATCCGCGCGCCGACACCCGATGCCGGCAACACGCCGGTGATCCCACCGCCCGGCAGCCCCGGCGGCGATCCCACGGTGCGGCCGAAATAAGCGCCGCAAGCAGCGGGTTCTGATTCAATCGGAGCGGCAGGCTCCGGCGGGTTTGCTTGACAGGCCCAAGACCTGCTTCTTATATGCCGCGCGTTCGCGACGGCGGCATATATAAAGCCGTGACGGCGGACGCCGTGGCGGGGTAGCTCAGCTGGTTAGAGCACGGGAATCATAATCCTGGGGTCGGGGGTTCGAGTCCCTCCCCCGCTACCAACTTTGCCCGCGACAGACAATTCCGCATCC
>DASSGM010000123.1:0-8470 GCA_035693465.1 Bradyrhizobium sp.
CGATATCGACGAGACCTTGCGCGCTCGCCTGCCGAAGCTGCGGCACATCGCCGCCCTGTACGATACCGAACAGCATATAGCCGGCAGGCGCGCTCTCGAATGCGCGCTTGCTGCGCTGGGCCCAACGCAATGACAGTTGCATGGCGCGATCGATATCGCTGCGATCAGCGGGCAGCCGGACGCATTCATCCATCTGCATCGCGATATCGGAGCCGAGCAGCCGCTGCACCTCGATCGAGCGCTCCGGTGAAAGCTCGACCATGGCGCCGTCGATATGCGAGCGAAAGGTGACCGCGCTCTCGCGCACTTTTCGCAATTCCGCAAGCGACATGACCTGGAAACCGCCGGAGTCGGTCAACATGGGGCCCTGCCAGCCGGTAAAGCTTTGCAGGCCGCCGAGGGCGGCGATGCGTTCGGCGCCCGGCCGCAGCATCAGATGATAGGTGTTGCCGAGCACGATATCCGTGCCGGCATCGCGCACTTCGCTCCAATGCAAGCCCTTCATCGCGCCGGCGGTACCGACCGGCATGAAGGCAGGGGTTCGCACCGGGCCATGTGGCGTCGTCAGCCGCCCGGTGCGCGCTCTGCCGTCACGGCCGAGCAGTTCAAAATGATTGGCTGATGTCATCAGGTGGACTTATCACGAAACAGCAGACAGGCATCGCCATAAGAATAGAACCGGTAGCCCTTGCCGATCGCGTGGGCATAGGCTCGCTTCATGGTGTCGAGGCCGCTGAAAGCCGATACCAGCATGAACAGCGTCGATCGCGGCAGGTGAAAATTGGTCATGAGAATATCCACGGCGCGAAATCGATAGCCCGGCGTGATGAAGATCGCGGTCTCGCCGGTAAAGGGCTCGATAGTACCATCTTCCGCGGTGGCGCTTTCCAGAAGCCGCAGCGCGGTGGTGCCGACCGCGACGATGCGACCCGCTCTGGCGCGGGCCGCATTCAGCGCATCGGCCGTGGTGCTGGAGATCGTGCCCCACTCGGCGTGCATCCTGTGCCCGCTGGTATCTTCCGCCTTGACCGGCAAAAAGGTCCCTGCCCCAACATGCAATGTTACGCGGTGTATTTCGATCCCCCGTTGGCGCAACGCGCCTTCCAGCGCCTGCGTAAAATGCAGTCCCGCGGTCGGCGCGGCGACGGCACCCTCATTGACCGCGAACATGGTCTGGTAATCGCTGGCATCGCGCTCATCAGTTGCGCGTTTTGAGGCAATGTAAGGCGGCAGCGGTGGCGCGCCGAGATCGGCGATGGCCTGATCGAGCGCGGGCCCGTGAAATGAGAACGAGAGGGTGACCTCGCCATCCTCGCCCTTGTGTTCGACTCCCGCATCGAGATGGCCGAGAAGGCACACTTTGCCCTCATTGCCGAAGCGAACCACGTCGCCCTCCGACAATTTCTTCGCCGGTTTCACCAGCGCCTGCCAGCGCGAGCCGTCGAGACGCCTGATCAGCGTCGCCTCGATCCTCGGTTCGGTGTCGTGACCGATCCGGCGGCCACTGAGCCTTGCCGCGATCACCTTGGTATCGTTCACCACCAGCTGGTCACCGGGCTCGAGCCAAAGCGGAAGATCGGCAACGACGCGGTCGAGCAAGACCCCGTCGGGTTGCACGATCAGCATGCGGGCGGAATCGCGCGGGCGCGCCGGGCGTAACGCGATGCTGCCGGCTGGAAGTTCGAAATCGAACAGGTCGGTGCGCATGAGCAGACTGTCATTGCTGGACTTGATCCGGCAATCCATCTCCTACGAAAGACTGTTCTGAAGATTGATGGATACGCGGGTCAAGCCCGCGTATGACGATTTCGGGCTTCACGCCGCGTCGGCGGCCATGCGCGCCTTGAGGATCTTGTCCGGGTTCTGCACCGGCTCGCCGCGTTTGATCTTGTCGACGTTCTCCATGCCCGACGTCACCTTGCCCCAGACCGTGTACTGGTTGTTGAGGAACGAGGCATCGTCGAAGCAGATGAAGAACTGGCTGTCGGCGGAATCCGGGCTCGCGGCGCGCGCCATCGATGTGGTGCCGCGCACATGCGGCTCCTTGTTGAACTCGGCCTTGAGCTTCTTGCCGGAGCCGCCGGTGCCGGTGCCCTGCGGACAGCCGGTTTGCGCCATGAAACCTTCGATCACGCGATGGAACACGATGCCGTCGTAAAAACCCTCGCGCACCAGCTCCTTGATGCGCGCAACGTGGCCAGGTGCGAGGTCAGGGCGCATTTCGATGGTCACTGGCCCCTGCGTGGTTTCGAGGATCAAAGTATTTTCGGTATCAGCCATGCTCTCTTCTCCACGGGTTGGGGTGGACGTTTCCGATTCTGGAACTGGACGTGGAACGGCCGGCCGGCAACGGCGCCGGCCATCCCTTCTGTAAATGGCATCGGCGTGCAGCGTTGCAACGCCTCCATCACGGCGATGCGGTACATCAGCCGGTCTTTGTCAGTAGCCTGTTCCGATTCATAGGTGATCCTGGGATGGCCGAGGATGTCCCCATTGCGGTTGAAACTTACGACCACGGTGATGTCGATGCCCGGATGGGCGCGCCCCGCCGGCGGCGGCTTCCAGCAGGTCCTCAATCGCGCAATCACGTCATGGATGCTATTGACCTGCACCGTCTCGGCCTGCGCCGTCAAACTCGACAAGACCAACAGCACCGCTGCTTGGAGCCAGATCACCGGTTTGACAGGCCAGGCCACCGCCGCTCACTTGATGTCGGATGCGACCTGTACCTTCACCATCTTGTCGGGGTCGGTCACGGTGCCGCTGGAAGACCCCGCAGGGGCCTTTTTCAGTTTATCGATCACGTCCATTCCCGACACCACTTCGCCGACCACGGTGTACTGGCCATTCAGGCTCGGGGCGTCGGCGAACATGAAGAAGAACTGCGAGTTGGCGGTGTCGACGCTGTCGCCGCGCCGTGCCATGCCGACGATGCCACGCTTGAACGGCACGTTGGAAAATTCCGCCTTCAGATTGGGATATTTCGAACCGCCGGTGCCGTTGAAATTCTGGCCGTCGCCGGTCTGCGCCATGAAGCCGTCCATGACGCGGTGAAACGGCACGTTGTTGTAGTAACCTTCGCGCGCGAGCTGCTTGATCCGTTCAGCATGCTGGGGCGCCAGGTCGGTTCGCAGCTTCAAGACGATGCGGCCCTTGGGGGTGTCGATCACGATCGCATTCTGTTTGTCGAGATTTGCAGGAAGCGGCTGCGCGACCGCGGGGGCCGCGCAGATCAGCGCGGCGACAACTGCGAAAATTCGGATCATGAAAACTCCGGATGCGTGAAGCCGGCTAGCCGGCGAATTTGGTCTTGAGGCTGGCCGCAACCTGTGGCGGCACGAATGCCGACACGTCGCCGCCCATGGCCGCGATCTGACGCACCAGTGTGGCGGTGATCGGGCGGACGGAAACCGAAGCTGGAACGAACACCGTCTGCACCTCAGGGGCCATGGTTTCATTCATGCCGGCGATCTGCATCTCGAAATCGAGATCGGTGCCGTCGCGCAAGCCGCGAACCATGATCGAGGCGCCATGTTTCTGCGCCGCGGCAACGGTAAGATTGTCATAGGTCGTGCAGTCGAAGGCGCACCCGGCCTTTGCAGCCACCGGCGCAAACACCGCCCGGGCCATGTCCAGACGCTCCTGGGTCGAAAACAGCGGCTTTTTGCTGGAGTGCACCCCAATCGCGACGATCAGCCGGTCACACAGCCCGACGGCGTGTCTGACCACGTCCAGATGGCCATTGGTGACAGGGTCAAATGAGCCGGGATACAGCGCGATGCGGGGCATGAACCCGTCTACCCTGACCCGGGCTGCCCCGCAAGCCGAGCCCATTGGCGCCTCTGGGGCAAAATCCGCCCTGTTATCTTGAACCGCCTCGTGGCTCGCGGCGTCTCACAGGGCAGGCCAACCATGTTTCGTCCCCTGACCCGCGACGAAACACAACTGCCGGGGGACGAAACCATTTTCGGCCTTTGCGAAGACATCCGGAAACAGGCGCTGGGTAGCAATTAACCCGGGTAAAGGGGCCGAAGGCCCATGACAGGGGGACGTCATGATCAAGGCTGTTTCAGCCATCGCTGTGGCTGCGTTTGTCGCTGCCGCTCTCTCCATCCTTCCCGGGTTTGCTCCGCAGGTCGAAGCCAGCGTTCCGCAAGCCCTCGCCAAGGGCGACCGGCTCGACATCCGTCCGGTGGGCCGCAACTGCTCGGAGCAGGCGTGGCCGAATTTCGAAGCTTCCTGCCTGCGCGCCTCCGGCTCCAGGATCATGATCCGGCAGACCCGGCTGGTCACGGCCGACCGCACGCCATAGGCGCACGGCTTTCTGGAGCCAAGCCAACCCCATGGTAATTTGCGGCGACCCGTCGCAGACTGGCGGCTGATCGCGCCTTCGCCGGCCATTGAGCCTGCGGGCGCAACGGTTTGGGGGTTCGCCAATGACCGCTACGCCAGTCGCAGGTTCAATCCATTCCAACGCACTGCCCTTGACGGCAACGCTCGGAGCGCTCGGCGTCGTCTATGGCGACATCGGCACCAGCCCTCTTTATGCCCTGAAGGAAGCGGCCAAGGCAGCCGCCCATGGCGGGCCGATCGTTCCTGAAGCGATTCTTGGCGTGGTGTCGCTGATCCTCTGGGCGCTGATCCTGATCATTTCAGTCAAATATGCGCTGTTGATCTTGCGCGCGGACAACCGCGGCGAAGGCGGTATCGTCGCGCTGCTGGCGCTGCTTCACGCTCGCAACGCCCAACCGGGAACCTGGCGTGCGCAGCTTCTGGTCGTCGGCCTTGTCGGCGCGGCGCTGCTCTATGGCGACGGCGCCATCACGCCGGCTATCTCCGTGCTCAGCGCCCTCGAAGGCCTGAAGGTCGATGCGCCGGCGCTCGCGCCCGCCGTAGTGCCGCTCACCCTCATCATCCTGATCGGGCTTTTCGTCATGCAACGGAAGGGCACTGGCTTCATCGGCAATATCTTCGGGCCGGTGATGCTGGCCTGGTTCCTGGTGATCGGTCTGCTCGGCGTCCACGGTATCGTGCAAGCGCCCGGCGTGCTCGCCGCAGTCAATCCGCTTTATGCCTTCAATTTCCTGATCCACGGGGATTTCCACATCAGTTTCGCCGTCCTGGGGGCCGCCTTTCTCGCGGTGACAGGCGGTGAGGCGATGTATGCCGACATGGGTCATTTCGGCCGGGTGCCAATCCGGCTCGCATGGTTCGGGGTGGCTCTTCCCGGCCTTGTCCTCAACTATTTCGGGCAGGCCGCCCTGCTTGTCACTGATAATACCGCGCTCGACCATCCGTTCTATCAGCTGGCGCCCGACTGGCTGCATTACCCGCTGGTCGCGTTCGCCACCGTGGCCACTGTGATTGCCTCGCAGGCGATTATCTCAGGCGTGTTTTCACTGACGCAACAATCGATCCAGCTCGGCTTCCTGCCGCGCATGCAGATTTGGCACACGACCAGTCACACGATCGGCCAGATCTATGTGCCAGTTGTGAACTGGCTGCTTGCGGCGGCAACCTTGGGAGCCGTGATCGGCTTCGGCACATCCGACGCGCTCGCGGGCGCCTATGGGATCGCGGTGTCGCTTTTGATGGCGATCACCACGCTGCTTGCGGCGCTGGTCGCGCTGCAATGGGGCTACCATCCGATCGTCGTCATCCCGGTCAACGGTTTCTTCTTTATCATCGACTGCATCTTCTTTGCCGCGAATTCGACCAAACTGCTTGAGGGCGGCTGGTTTCCGCTTGTGCTCGCTGGCGCGGTTGCATTCGTGATGCTGACCTGGCGGAGCGGTGCCAAGCTGGTCGAGGGGGCCCGCCGCAACTTGCGTCAGCCGGAAAAAGACCTGATCGAGACCGCAACCAGCGGATGCCAGGCGCGACTACCCGGTACCGCTGTGTTTCTCGCATCCGCGGCCAATGGCGTGCCACTCGCGCTGACCCAATTCATCCGGCACAATCATGTGATGCACGAGCGTATTTTACTCCTCACTGTCGTTATCGAGGAGACTCCGCGTGTCCCTGACGAGGGTCGGGTGGATGTCATTGAAGTGATGAAGGGCATCACACGCGTCATTCTCCACTTCGGCTTTATGGAAAACAACATCACGATCGCAAAAGGACTGCAGGCCGCCTGCGATCAAGGAAAAATATGCGGCATCGATCCCGCAAATATCACCTATTATGTTGGCCGCGAGAAGATCATCCCGAGTGAAGAAGTCGTCGGCATGGCAGTCTGGCGCGAGACCCTCTTCGCATTTCTGCAGCACAACGCCAAAGGCTCCGCAACCTTCTTCGGCGTGCCGGCGCGACAAGTGGTGGAACTTGGCACTGAGATCGAGATTTAACTCGTTGTCATTCCGGGATGGTCCGAAGGACCGGATTCCGGGTCCACGCCAAGACCCGCGCCCCGGATGACTCAGCCACCGTTGCCATTGCCGTTTTCGGTGTCTTCGCCGATGTGCTCGACGGACACCACATGCTCATCTTCGGCAGTGTCGAACACGATGACGCCCTGGGTCGAGCGCCCCGCAATGCGGATGCCCTCGACCGGGCAGCGGATCAGCTGACCCCTGTCGGTCACCAGCATGATCTGGTCGCTGTCCTCGACCGGGAATGACGCCACCAGCTTGCCGTTGCGGTCGTTCACCGACATCGCGACGATGCCCTTGCCGCCGCGCCCGGTGGTCCGGTACTCGAACGACGAGGAGCGCTTGCCATAGCCGTTTTCGCTGATGGTCAGCACGAATTGCTCGTTGGCCGACATTTCGACATAGCGCTGCTCGCCAAGTTCAATGGCGCCGGATGCTTCCTCGCTGTCGGTGCCCGCCTCCTCTTCACCGCCGCGCCGCACCGCATTGGCGCGACGCAGGTAGGCGGCGCGCTCCTCGGCGTCGGCGTCGACATGGCGCAGGATGGCCAGCGAGATCACCTTGTCATCCTTTGCCAACGCAATGCCGCGCACGCCCATCGAGGTGCGGCCCGTGAACACCCGCACGTCGGTGACAGGGAAGCGAATGCACTGGCCGCCGGCGGCGGTCAGCAGCACATCATCGCGCTCGGTGCAGATCTGCACGTCGACAATCGCCTCCTCGTCATCGAGCTTCATGGCGATAATGCCGGAATGGCGGACGTCGACGAAGTCCGATAGCTTGTTGCGGCGGACGTTGCCGCCGGTGGTCGCAAACATCACGTCGAGATTGCCCCATGAGGACTCGTCCTCGGGCAGCGGCATGATGGTGGTGATGCGTTCGCCCTGCTCGAGCGGCAGGATGTTGATCAACGCCTTGCCGCGCGCGTTCGGCGGCGCCACCGGCAGACGCCAGACCTTTTCCTTGTAGACCTGGCCGCGCGACGAGAAGAACAACACCGGCGTATGGGTGGAGGCCACAAACAGACGGCTGACGAAATCCTCGTCGCGGGTCTGCATCCCGGCCCGGCCCTTGCCGCCGCGCCGCTGCGCGCGATAGGTCGACAGCGGCACCCGCTTGACGTAGCCGGCATGCGAGACGGTGACCACCATGTCCTCGCGCTGGATCAGATCCTCGTCCTCGACCTCGCCTTCCTGCTCGATGATGACGGTCTTGCGCGGGGTCGCGAATTCCGACTTTACGGCCGCAAGCTCGGTCTTGATGATGGTCTGAACCCGGGCGCGCGAATGCAGGATATCGAGGTAGTCCTTGATCTCGACCGCCAGCTTGTCGAGTTCTTCGGAAATCTCCTCGCGTCCGAGCGCGGTAAGCCGCTGCAGCCGCAGATCGAGAATGGCCTTGGCCTGCTCCATCGACAGCCGGGCGGTGCCGTCCTCGGCGAGCCGATGGCGTGGATCGTCGATCAACGCGATCATCGCCGCGACGTCTTTCCCGAGCCACACCCGCGACATCAGGGTTTCGCGCGCGGTGTTGGGATCGGGCGAGGTCCGGATCACCCGGATCATCTCGTCGATATTGGCGACCGCGATGGCGAGGCCGACCAGGATATGGGCGCGGTCGCGGGCCTTGTTGAGCAGGAACTTGGTGCGCCGCGTAACGACCTGTTCGCGGAAAGCAATGAACAGCGTCAGCAGATCCTTCAGGTTCATCACCTGCGGCCTGCCGCCGTCGAGCGCCACCATGTTGGCGCCGAAATTGGTTTGCAGCGGGGTAAACCGATAGAGCTGGTTCAACACCACGTCGGCCATCGCATCGCGTTTCAGCTCGACGACCACGCGATAACCCTCGCGGTCGGATTCGTCGCGCAGATCGACGATGCCCTCGATCTTCTTCTCGCGGTGCAGCTCGCCGATGCGCGCGACCATCGCGGCCTTGTTCACCTGGTAGGGGATTTCCGAGATGATGATGGCTTCGCGATCCTTGCGGATGGTGTCGATCGTGACCTTGCCGCGCATCACGATCGAGCCGCGGCCGAGATGATAGGCGGCGCGAATTCCCTGGCGGCCGAGAATGATGCCGCCGGTCGGAAAATCGGGTCC
>DASSGM010000124.1:0-2704 GCA_035693465.1 Bradyrhizobium sp.
GCGCGTAAGTCCCGACGTTGGGAGGGAGTCGGTTTATCAAGACTTGAAATCGGACTTCCAGTACGCCTCGATCTGCTTGACCAGTGATTCGGGCAGCGGTACGTAATCGAGCGATTCGGCTTCCTTCTGGCCATTCTCGAATGACCACTTGAAGAATTCGAACGCGGTCTTGGTGTGAGCGGCGTCCTTCGGCGTCTTGTACATGATCGCCCAGACAGTCGCGGTGATCGGCCATGCCGCTTCACCGGGCGCGTCGGTCATGATCAGGAAGAAGTCTTTCGCATTTTTCCAGTCGGCCGTGGCGGCCGCGGCCGAGAAGCTTGCCTTGTCTGGCTTGATCCATTTGCCGGCGTGGTTCTGCATCTGCGCGTAGGTCATCTTGTTCTGCAGCGCATAGGCGTATTCGACGTAGCCGATCGAATCCTTGATCTGCTTGACGTAGGCAGCAACGCCCTCATTGCCCTTGCCGCCGACGCCGGTAGGCCACGAAACCGAAGTGCCTTCGCCGACTTTCTCCTTCCACTCCGGGCTGACCTTGGACAGATAGTTGGTGAAGTTGAACGACGTCCCCGAACCGTCCGAGCGATGCACGACCGTGATCAGCGATTCCGGCAGCTTGGCGCCGGGATTCAGATCGGCGATCGCCTTGTCATTCCACTTTTGCACTTTGCCCAAAAAGATGTCGGCAAGCACAGGACCGGTGAGCTTCAAGTCGCCCGGCTGCATGCCTTCGAAGTTGACCACCGGCACGATCCCGCCGATGACCACGGGGAACTGGCCGAGGCCGAGTTCGGTGAGATCCTTGCTCTCCATCGGCTTGTCAGAGGCTCCAAAATCGACGGTGGCAGCCTTGATCTGAGCAATGCCACCACCGGAACCGATCGACTGGTAGTTCACCTCGTCCTTGGTCTTTTCCTTGAACGCGCCCGACCATTTGGACAGTACGGGATAGACAAACGTGGACCCGGCACCCGTGATATTGGTGGCGTGAGCAGAACCTGCGGCAACGGTCAGCACCGCGGTGGCAGCGACTGCCGTCAGCGTATGACGAATACCCATGAACATGTGAACCTCCGATTGGTTGCAATTGCGGAGGCTGCGGTCGCTGCGCGTAGTCCCCAAGCCGCGCCACAGCCATCAGTTGACGCTGCGCAGGCTACGCGGCGAGTTTTAAAGTTTTATGACAGAGAGAGCAGGGCTGAGGGCTGAGGGCCAGGGGCTGACGAAAAGCGGGGCCCGCCGCGGCGGTTGGCGCCGGAAAATTTCCTGTCAGGGCAGGGTCTTGCGGCTATGCAACCCTCAGCCCTCAGCCCTCAGCCCTATTCCTGTAACAAAACGGTAAACTTTCGCCTCCAAGCGAGGGGGCGGTATGTTTTCTCTTCAGACGATCTTTGGCAAAGGCGACAAGTTCTACGGGCTCCTGGAAGCGAGCGCCGATGCCGCGCGCCAGAGCACGCGAGCGCTGATCGCGATGCTGAACCAGAAATCCTCGAGCCCGTCGCTCGACGAATTCCGCGTGGCGCGACGGCGCGAGAAGGAAATCATGGGTCAGATCAGTCAGGAGTTGGTCAACACGTTCGTCACCGCGCTCGAGCGCGAGGACATCGAGGCCCTCTCCGCTGCGCTGTACAAGATTCCGAAGACGGTCGAAAAGTTTGCCGAGCGCTATGCGCTGTTCGCCGCCCAGCTCATGGAAATCGACTACGCCTCGCGCGCCGTGCTGCTGGAAAAAGCCACGGGCGTCATCGTCGAAATGGTCGGGCAACTGCGCAAGGGCATGCGGATCGAGGAGATGAAGGCGCTGAACGATCGCATGCAGGCGATCGAGAGCGAAGCCGACCGCCTCATTCTCACCTTGTATCAGGACCTTTTCAGCAACGAGCGTGACGCCTCACGCCTGATCCTGCGCAAGGACTTGTTCGAACTGCTGGAGAAAGCGATCGACCGCTGCCGCGATGCCGGCAACGTGATCTATGCGATCGTGCTGAAAAACTCCTGAGGGCCCGCCGTGAGCCTGACCCTCGTTCTCGCTGTCCTGCTGGTCGCGCTGATTTTCGAATACATCAATGGTTTCCACGACACCGCGAACTCGATCGCGACCGTCGTGGCGACCAAGGTGCTCAGTCCCGGCCAAGCGGTGTTGCTCGCGGCGTTCACCAATCTGCTCGGTGCCCTGTGGGGCACTGCGGTCGCCAAGACCATCGCGTCGGGCCTGGTCGACACGGCGGTCGTCGCCGTCACGCCGCAGGTGATCATCTGCGCACTGCTCGGCGGTACCTTGTGGAACCTGCTGACCTGGTGGCTCGGTCTGCCGTCGAGTTCCTCGCACGCGCTGATCGGGGGCCTCTGCGGCGCAGCGTTGGCAGCGGCAGACAACCAATGGAGCGCGATCATCTGGTCGCAACCGGCCAGTCCCTGGTACACGGGCAAGGGTGTGTTGTGGAAAGTCATCGCGCCGATGGTGACGTCACCGATGATCGGCTTCGTCCTAGGCTTCATGGTCATGGGCGGTCTGATGGCGCTGTTGTCGTTCATGAACGGCGCCGGCGGCTGGCTCGCCCGATGGTCGCGCCCGCGCTGGGTCAATGCGTTCTTCGGCAAGGCGCAGATCCTGTCGGCCAGCGCAATGGGCATTGCCCACGGCACGAACGACGCGCAGAAGACGATGGGTATCATCGCGCTGGCGATGGTCGGTGCACACAGT
>DASSGM010000125.1:0-33083 GCA_035693465.1 Bradyrhizobium sp.
AGATCTGAGTGCGGGGAAAGTCCCCCTCACCCGACGCTACGCGTCGACCTCTCCCCGCAAGCTGGGCGAGGTTAGATGAGCTCTGCCGAGACATGTGTCCCATCTTCACACCAGCGCCTTGCCGCCGGCGAAGGCCGTGGCGGTGGCTTCGTCGTTGGCTTCGACCGGCAGCAGCATCTCGTTATGCGCCTTGCCGGAGGGAATCATCGGGAAGCAATTCTCCAGCGCCGCCACCCGGCAATCGAACAGCACCGGGCGCTTGACGTTGATCATCTCCCTGATCGCGCCATCGAGATCGCCGGGTTTTATGGCCTGAATGCCGACGCAGCCATAGGCCTCCGCGAGCTTGACGAAATCCGGCAGCGCCTCCGAATAGGAGTGCGACAGCCGGTTGCCGTGAAGCAGCTGCTGCCACTGCCGCACCATGCCCATATACTGGTTGTTCAGGATGAAGATCTTGATCGGCAATTCATGCTGAACGGCCGTCGACATCTCCTGCATCGTCATCTGCACCGAGGCGTCGCCGGCGATATCGATCACAAGGCTGTCGGGATGGGCGACCTGGACCCCGACCGCCGCCGGCAGGCCGTAGCCCATGGTGCCCAAACCGCCCGAGGTCATCCAGCGGTGCGGCTCCTCGAAGCCGAAGAACTGCGCCGCCCACATCTGGTGCTGGCCGACTTCGGTGGTGATGTAGACGTCACGCCCGCGCGTTGCCTCGAACAGCCGCTGGATCGCAAATTGCGGCAGGATGATATCGCTGTTCTTCTTGTAGGACAGCGAATTGCGTGCGCGCCATTTCGCGATCTCCTGCCACCAGGCGCGGATATCCGGCTTCCTGGCCTCCGCCTTGAACACCTGCAAGAGATCGCCGAGCACATTGGCGGCGTCGCCGATGATCGGAATATCGACGCGGATGTTCTTGTTGATCGAGGACGGATCGATATCAACATGGATCTTCTTCGAGCCCGGCGAGAACGCATCGGTGCGCCCGGTGATGCGGTCGTCGAAGCGCGCGCCGACGCACAGCATGACGTCGCAATCATGCATCGCCATATTGGCCTCGTAGGTGCCGTGCATGCCCAGCATGCCGAGCCAGTTCTTGCCCGACGCCGGGTAGGCGCCGAGGCCCATCAGGGTGGAGGTGATCGGAAAGCCGGTCGTCTCGACCAGTTCGCGCAGCAGCTTCGAAGCCTCGCGTCCGGAATTGATGACGCCGCCGCCTGAGTAGATCACCGGACGCCTGGCGGAGGCGAGCAGCGCCACGGCTTTGCGGATCTGCGCCGCATCGCCCTTGACCCGCGGCGTATAAGACACGTGCACGTCGGACTTGCGCGGCGGATGATAGGTGCCGACCGCGAACTGCACGTCCTTCGGCACGTCGACCACCACGGGGCCCGGACGCCCGGTGCTCGCGACGTAAAACGCCTCGTGCAGAACCTTGGCGAGGTCGTTGACGTCGCGCACCAGCCAATTGTGCTTGGTGCAAGGCCGGGTGATGCCGACGGTGTCGCATTCCTGGAAGGCGTCGTTGCCGATCAGGTGCGTCGGCACCTGCCCGGTGATGCACACCAGCGGGATCGAATCCATCAGCGCGTCGGTCAGCGGCGTCACCATGTTGGTGGCGCCCGGCCCCGATGTCACCAGCACCACGCCCGGCTTTCCGGTGGAGCGCGAATAGCCCTCCGCGGCGTGGCCGGCGCCCTGCTCATGGCGTACCAGGATGTGCTCGACTTCGCCTTGCTGGAAAATCTCGTCATAGATCGGAAGCACCGCGCCGCCGGGATAGCCGAAGATATGCTTGACGCCATGATCGATCAGCGCGCGCACGACCATGGCTGCGCCGGTCATCTGGTTCGGATCGTGGCTCTTGTCGCTCATGGCTGGCTCCGGATGCGCTGGTGTTGCGCGGCTTTCTTCAGTTGGAATTCGGGAAAATAAAAAAGGGCCCAAGAGGCCCCCATGCACACCGCCTGAATTCGGGATGGCCTCAGCCATCCCCGGCGGTGCGCCTGGGTACGACGACGATAAGGAGTTTGGTAATTTTATTACGCATATAGCCGCTCGGACTTCCCAAAGGTTGCGCGCAACATAGCGGCGAAACCCCGGAAGTCAAGGGAAGGCGTCGCTCGGCACGGTTTAAGCAGTCTAGGCGGGTTCCGTGCATTTCGCGAGGGCGAAAATGCCGATTCCAGCCATGCGCGGCCGCCCCTATTTCCGAATGCGCCCCGCGAGCCACCCCACCGAATCCTCCGGCTTCACCCACTCGAATTCCGGCAGTTGGTGCCGAAACCAGGTGAATTGCCGCTTGGCGTAGCGGCGGGTGTTGACGCGGCCGATCTCCGCCGCCTCCGCGAACGTGATTTCGCCCCCGAGATGCCGGATCAGCGCCGACACGCCATGCGCCTTCATGGCCGGCAGCAGCGGATCGAGATGCCGCGCCGCCAGCGCCGCGACTTCCTCCAGCGCGCCGCCTTTCAGCATCGCATCAAAGCGCGCATCAATGGACGCGTAGAGCCGATCGCGATCGGGTGCCAGAAACAGCGCGCTGAACTCTCCCGATGGCAACAGCGGCGGCAACCCTTCGCGATGCCAGTCGGTCAGCGAACGCTTCGTGGCCTCGATGACTTCGAGCGCGCGCGCGATCCGGGTGCGGTCGCGCGGTTTCAAGCGTTCGGCGGTGTAGGGATCGCGTTGCGTGAGCTCAGCATGCAGCGCCTCGACGCCGTCGCGCACAAGCCGCGCCCGCACGCCTTCGCGTATTGCCGGCGGGATCGGCGGCACTGCCGACAGTCCGCGGGTCAATGCCTTGAAATACAGTCCGGAGCCACCCACGAAAATCGACAGGCGGTCTTGTGCACGCACCTCCGCCACTGCCGCCGCGGCATCGGCGACCCAGTGCCCCGCGGAGAAATTCACCGCGGCGTCGACATGGCCATAGAGGCGGTGCGGAACCTTTGCCTCTTCCTCCGGCGTCGGCCGCGCCGTGATCACCCGCAGGTCGCGATAGACCTGCATGGAATCCGCATTGATGATGACGCCGCCGGTTTTTTGCGCCAGCTCGAGCGCCAGCGCCGACTTGCCGCTGGCGGTCGGCCCTGCGATAAGCACGGCCTTGCCGCTCTCGTGATGCGAATTCACCTGCATGTCTCTCGTCGCCACGCTCATCTGCAATCCCGCCGCCCCCGCGCTCGACTCCTCCGTGGTCGACGGCGCCCTTGCGATCCTTCCCTCCCCCGGTCATGCGCAATGGCTGTTCGACGAGGTGGCGGTCGATATTCCATTCACCGGCAGCGACGACATCCGCGCGATCGAACAGCGGCTGATTGCGGCGCGCGGCGATTTGCCGATCGACATTGTCGTGCAGCCTCAGGGTTTCAGACGCAAGAAGCTTTTGCTGGCCGACATGGATTCCACCATGATCGGCCAGGAATGCGTCGACGAACTGGCTGATTATGCCGGCGTGAAAGAGCATGTCGCCAGGATCACCGAGCGCGCGATGCGCGGCGAGATCGAGTTCGAGCCGGCGCTGCGCGAGCGGGTCGCGCTCCTGAAGGGCCTGCCGGTCAGCGTGATCGGTGAAGTCTTGAAAAAGCGCATTACGCCGACGCCGGGCGGCCGCGAGCTGGTCGCGACCATGCGTGCCCACGGTGCCTATACCTGCCTGATCTCCGGCGGGTTTACCCTTTTCACCAGCGCCGTTGCTGCGATGCTCGGCTTCCACGAACATCGCGCCAATGAGCTGGTGGTCCGAGACGGCAAGCTAACTGGCGAAGTCAAGGAGCCGATCCTGGGCCGCGCCGCCAAGCTGGCGACGCTGATCGAGCTGCGCGAATCCTTCGACCTCGACGACATCGACACGCTGGCGGTCGGCGATGGCGCCAACGATCTCGACATGATCCAGGCCGCCGGGCTCGGCGTCGCCTGCCACGCCAAACCCGCAGTCGCCGCCGCGGCCGCGGCGCGGATCGACTACGGCGATCTCACTGCGTTGCTGTACGCGCAGGGCTACAGGCGCGATGAGTTTGTGGAGGGATAGGGTCTCAGTGTCGCCCCGCGAAAGCGGGACCCATACGCCGTGTCATCGATAGATGAAACCAATCTGTAGGACTTCGCGCGCTACTATAATTGCTGGTGGCTATGGGTCCCCGCTTTTTCGCGGGGACGACGCATTCATTTGGGATGGCCGGCCCGCAGTGCCGTCAGCTTGTGAAGCTAACTACTGCACGCTCAGCGCCACGAACCGCAACTCGCCGTCGGCGTTGGCGACCAGCAGCAGGACGGATTTCTTGCCGTCCTTCTTCAGCTGATCGACGCGCTTCTTGACCTCGGCGGCGTTGCTCACCGCCTCCTGCGCGACCTCAACAATCACCTCGCCGGCGCTCAGTCGTTTATCGGCGGCGTCGGAGGTCCCGTCGACACTGGTGATGACGACGCCCTTGACGCTGTCCTTGATCTTGTAGCGGGTGCGCAGATCCTTGCTCAGCGTGGCGAGATCGAGGCCGAGCGCCTTTTGCGTGACCGGCTTCTCGGCGGGCTCGTCTTTGGTCTTGGCCGACGCCTGCGCCGCCTTGTCGCCGTCGTCGAGGCGGCCGAGCGTGACTTTCCGGGTTTCCTCCGCGCCCTTGCGGATGATGACGACCTCGACCTCCTTGCCGACGGCGGTGTCGGCCACGACCCGCGACAGATCCTTCGGCTCCTTGATGTCCTTGCCGTCGAACTTGACCACGACATCGCCGGGTTCGATGCCCGCGGGTTTCGCCGGACCCTTTTCCTCGACGCCGGCGATCAGGGCGCCGCGCGCTGGCTTGATGTTGAGGCTTTCGGCGATCTCATCGGTGACCTGCTGGATGCGGACGCCGAGCCAGCCGCGGCGAAGTTCGCCGAACTGCCTGAGCTGATCGACCACGCCGACCACCGTCTTCGAGGGCACCGCAAAGCCGATTCCGATCGAGCCGCCCGACGGCGAGATGATCAATGTGTTGACGCCGATCACTTCGCCATCGAGATTGAACAGCGGACCGCCGGAATTGCCGCGGTTGATGGCGGCATCGGTCTGGATATAGCTGTCATAAGGGCCTGAGTTGATGTCGCGGTTGCGCGCGGAGACGATGCCCGCGGTGACCGTGCCGCCGAGGCTGAACGGATTGCCGATCGCAATCACCCATTCGCCGAGCCGCAATTTGTCGGAATCGCCGAATTTCACCGCCACCAGCGGCTTCACCGGCTTGAATTTCAACACCGCAAGATCGGTCTTCTTGTCAACGCCGACCAGCTCGGCCTTGATCTTGGTGCCGTCGTTCATGATGACGTTGATCTCGTCGGCATCGGCGATGACATGATTGTTGGTGACGACGATCCCCGACGGATCGACGATGAAGCCCGAGCCGAGCGAATTGGTCTTGCGCGGCTGCAGCTCAGAGCCCCTGTCGCCTCCCTTGGGGCTGCCTCCCGGGCCGCGCCGGTTCTTGAAAAAATCGTCGAAGAATTCCTCGAACGGGGAGCCCGGGGGCAATTGCGGCATCGCGCCCCTGCCCTCGCCGCCGCCCTTGGCTTCGACGGTCTGCGACGTCGAGATGTTGACCACCGCGTCAATCACCTTTTCCGCGATGTCGGCGATGCCGTCCGGACCCCGCGCCAAGGCCGGCGCCGCGATGAGGACGCTTGTGGCACTCAGGCAGATCGCGGCCATCACGGGACGCAGGCGATGACAAAAGGCTGGGATCGCACCGATCATGTTCGATCACTCTCCAAAAGAAATGGCGTCGGAAAATTTGGTGTCCACAGTGCGCCTGAACGGGGTCTCGGCGCAAGCAGGTGGGCCGGACATTTCACTCCCACAAGCGCCCCTCAATACGGCGAAATGCGGAACCCCGCCACTCACGATGACGTTGATACCGCAGCATTTTTGACCCCAGCCAACTCTAGCGCCGGACCACCCATATCAGGATCAGGCCTACGACCGCCGATCCGATACCGACCAGGCGCAGAATGTGGTCCGGCGTCGCCAGCGCGCTCTTCATGGCCCGGCGCATCCAGGCCGGGCTGGCCGCGAACAGCAGGCCCTCAAGCACAAACAGGATGCCCACACCGATGAGGAAGTCGGCGAACGCTATGGACCTCATCGGATTGAAACCTCCCGCTTGATCTTTCTTTGCTGGTTTAGGAAAGGCGAAGCGAGGTTGGCTTCGCCCTTGTCTTGTAGCGCTTACGGCTTCGGCGCGGCCGGCGCTGACGGCCCGGCAGCCGTCGCTGAGGGCGTAGCCGCGGGCGGCTTGCCCGACGAGTTGCTGAAGAACTTGAAGAAATCCGAGTCCGGCCGCAACAGGAAGCGGGTATCGTTGCTCTTCAGCCCGGTCTCATAGGCGCTCATCGAGCGGTAGAACGCGAAAAAGTCGGGATCCTTGCCATAGGCCTCGGCGAACAGCCGGTTGCGCTCGGCATCGCCAGCACCGCGCACCTGCTCGGCGGTCGAATTGGCTTCGGCGACGATGACGGTCGCCTCGCGATCCGCGTTGGACCTGATCTCCTGCGCCTTCTGGCCGCCTTGGGCGCGGAACTCGGCGGCTTCGCGCTGCCGCTCGGTCTGCATGCGTTGGTAGACGGCCTGGCTGTTCTGTTCCGGCAGGTCGGCCCGCCTGATCCGCACGTCGACCACCTGGATGCCATAGCCGTCGGCTTCATGATCGAGCTGGTCGCGGATTCGCGCCATCAGGGCTTCGCGCTGGTCGCGCACCACCGTGATAAAGGTCACTTCGCCGAGCACCCGCCGCAGCGAGGCGTTGAGAAGCGTGGTGAGCTGGATGTTGGCAGCCTGGATCGAGCCGACGCTCTGATAAAACCGCAGCGCGTTCTTGATGCGATAGCGGGCGAAGGCGTCAACCACCAGCCGCTTCTGGTCCGACGCGATCACTTCCTGCGACGGATTTTCGAGATCGAGGATGCGTTTGTCGATCGAGATCACGGTATCGATAAACGGCGCCTTGAAATTCAGGCCCGGCTCGGTGACGACGCGGATCGGCTCGCCGAGCCGAACCACCAGCACCTGTTCGGTCTGCGCCACGGTGAATACCGAGCTGTAGCCGACGATCAGAACGACAAACAGCACGAACAGTGCGGCAATACCTGTAACCGGGGTCCTCATCGGCTGCCCCCGCTCTGCTGTTGCTGCCCCGTGGTGCCCTGCGCCCCCTGGCGCCGCGGCGTCAGTTCACTCAAGGGCAGATACGGCACGATGCTCTGCGAGGACGACGAACCGTCATACACCAGCTTCTCGGAACTCCCGAGGATGCGTTCCATCGTCTCCAGATAGATGCGCTGCCGGGTAACGTCGGGCGCCTTCTTGTATTCGTCATAGACCTTCAGGAAGCGCGCGCTCTGGCCCTTGGCCTCGGCGACCGCCTGCTGCTTGTAGCCCTCGGCGACCTGGAGGATTTGCGCCGCGCGTCCCTTTGCATCGGGGACGACGCGATTGGCATAGGTTTGCGCCTCGTTCTGCAACCGCTCGAGATCGGCGCGCGCCGCCTGCACGTCGCGGAAGGAGTCGATCACCTGCGCCGGCGGATCGACCTTCTGCATCTGCACCTGCGTTACCTGAATTCCCGACCCGTAATGGTCGAGCGTCCTCTGCATCAGATCCTGCACGCCCTGCTCGGTGGTGGTGCGCGCGCCGGTGAGGATCGGCTGGATGTTGGAGCGGCCGATGACTTCGCGCATCGCGCTTTCGGCAACCGCCTTCACGGTGCCTTCGGGATTCTGGATGTTGAACAGATAGTCGCCGACGCCATCAGGCTTGATCCGCCACAACACGGTGAAATCCACATCGACGATATTCTCGTCGCCGGTCAGCATCAGGCTTTCTTCCGGCACATCGCGCATGGTCCGGCCGCGCCGCGCCGGATCCTCGATCAACGTCATGCCGATAGAGATTGTGGAGACGCGCAGCGCCTTCGGCAACAGCACGGTCTCGACCGGATACGGCAGGTGATAGTTCAGGCCGGGCTGCACCGTGCGCACATGCTTGCCGAAGCGCAGCACGACGCCGAGCTCTTCGGACTGGACACGGAAAAATCCGGAAAGTCCCCAGATCGCCAACGCGCCGATCAGAACCAGGGCAATGCCCAAGCCGCTGAAATACCCGCCCGGCAACAATTGTTGCAGCCGGTCCTGAGCGCGGCGCAGAAGGTCTTCAAGGTCGGGCGGCCTTGGCCCAACCGGTTGCGGTCCCGAGCCCCATGGCCCTTTCGGGCCCGAGCCCCACGGGCCTCCGCCTTGATTCTTCCACGGCATGGACAGTCTCCTCCGCAGGCCCTTTTAGGCAAAACGCCCCGCCCGCAACATCTGCACGGCTTTATAGGGGACCGCCCCGGCCCTTACAACGCGGCTTGTTGGCTCGAAGCAGCTATGCCCGAACCGACAATTGTCAATGTAAACATTGCCGAACGGAGTTAATGCGACCTTCGCCGGCGATATGTCACGTAGGAGAAGTCGGCGCTGTCGTCCGGGCCGGCCGGATTGCGCAGGCGCGCCGCCTCTTCCCAGTTGGCGGCGTCGATTGCGGCAAAATAGGTGTCACCCTCGGGCCGGGCGTGAACTTCGGTGACTTCCAGACGGTCGGCGATATCGATCCATTGTTGATAGATTTCGGCACCGCCGATCACGGCAATGTCAGGGGCCAAACGCCGCAGCGCATCACCCAGCGCGACCGCCCGGGCATCGGCGAATGACGTCGCGACGACCGCTCCCCGGGCGCGAAAATTTACATCGCGCGTGACCACGATATTGGTTCGTCCGGGAAGCGGCCGGCCAATCGAAGCGAACGTCTTGCGCCCCATCACCACCGGCTTGCCCGTTGTGATCGCCTTGAAGCGCTGAATGTCGGATTTCAGCCGCCATGGAAGCGCGCCGCGAGAGCCGATCACGCCGTTGTCGGCGACCGCGACAATAAGGACGATTTCAGGAAATGACATATGCCGCGCGAATCTATCCAATTCCGACGCCAGCCAGTTTCGTCAATCCCGGATGGTTCGCAAGGACCAGACCCGGAATCTCCCTTCGCTCAAACCGCGACCTCGGCCTTGATATGCGGGTGCGGGTCGTAACCCTCAAGCACGAAGTCTTCATAGCGGAAGGCGAAGATATCCTTCACATCAGGATTGATCTTCATGGTCGGCAGCGGCCGCGTCGGACGCGTCAGCTGCAGCCGCGCCTGCTCGAGATGATTGGAATAGAGGTGAGCGTCGCCCAGACTATGAACGAAATCGCCGGGCTTGAGGTCCGTTACCTGCGCCACCATCAGCGTCAGCAACGCATAGGACGCGATATTGAAGGGCACGCCGAGAAACACGTCCGCCGAACGCTGATAGAGCTGGCACGACAATTTGCCGTTCGCGACGTAGAACTGAAACAGGCAATGGCATGGCGGCAGCGCCATCCTGTCGACATCGGCCGGATTCCACGCGCTGACGATCAGACGCCGCGAATCCGGATTGCGGCGGATCATGTCGATGACATTGGAAATCTGGTCGATACTGCGGCCGTCCGGCGCCGGCCAGGATCGCCATTGCGACCCGTAGACCGGTCCGAGATCGCCATTGGCGTCGGCCCATTCATCCCAGATCGAAACGTCGTTGTCCTTAAGGTATTTGATGTTGGTATCGCCTTTGAGAAACCACAGCAATTCGTGCACGATCGATTTCAGCGGCAGCCTCTTGGTGGTCAGCATCGGAAAGCCGGCGGCCAGATTGAAGCGCATCTGATGGCCGAATATCGACAATGTGCCGGTGCCGGTGCGGTCGCGTTTTTCCGCGCCGTCCGAGAGAATCCGTTCAAGCAGATCGTGGTACTGATTCATGGTTATGTCCGGCCTTGACGGCACCAAATTTTAGCGGCCGCACGGGCCAATCGACACGGCGATTCGGCCGATTACTGCGATTATACCCGGAAAAATGAACATTCAGCTCATAAACGGCAAGGGCGGAACGCCATGTTCCGCCCAAATTCCCTGCCGAAGGCCAATCAGGTCTCGGATTCCACAAACACCTCGTCGCGCTTCTTGCGCAACGACGGCAGCAACGCCAGCACCAGCAGGAAGGCGGCCATTGCCATCAGCGCCGCCGAAAGCGGCCGGGTAAGGAACACGCTCCAATCGCCGCGCGAGATCAAGAGCGCCCGGCGCAGGTTTTCTTCCATCAGCGGCCCGAGCACCATCCCGAGCAGCAGCGGCGCCGGCTCGAAATCATGCTTGATCAGCCAATAGCCAAGCAATCCGAACGCGCCGGCGAGAATGACGTCGACGGGAGCATTGTTGATCGAGTAGATGCCGATCGCGCAAAAGATCACGATCGACGGGAACATCAGGCGATACGGCACCCGCAGCAGCCGCACCCAGATGCCGACCAGCGGCAGGTTGATGATGATCAGCATCAGATTGCCGATCCACATCGAGGCGATCATGCCCCACACCAGATCGGGCTGCTTCTGCATCACCTGCGGTCCCGGCACGATGCCGTGAATGGTCATAGCGCCGACCATCAGTGCCATCACCGCGTTGGGCGGAATGCCGAGCGTCAATAGCGGGATGAATGAAGTCTGGGCGGCCGCGTTATTGGCGCTTTCCGGCGCCGCGACCCCCTGGATCGCGCCGCGGCCGAACCGCGAGGGGTCCTTGGCGATCTTTTTCTCGAACGTATAGGCGGCAAACGAGGCGATCACCGCGCCGCCGCCCGGCAGGATGCCGAGGATCGATCCCAGCACCGTGCCGCGGACGATGGCCGGGAACGAGTCTTTCAAATCTTTCCTGGTCGGCATCAGCCCGGTGATCTTCTGCTGCACGAGATGGCGGTCCATCTCGGCGCCGGCGTCGAGGTTGCGGATGATTTCCGCGAAGCCAAACACGCCCATCGCCACCGTGGCAAAGCCGAGCCCATCGGCGAGTTCAGGAACGTTGAACGCCATGCGCGAGGCGCCGGTCTCGATGTCGGACCCGACCATTGACAGCAGCAACCCGAACACGATCATCGCAATGGCCTTCAGCACCGAGCCTTTCGCCAGCACCGTCGCGAAGATCAGGCCCAGCACCATCAGCGAGAAATACTCGGCGGGTCCGAACGCCAGCGCGAGTTTGGTCAGGGGTGCGCCGAGCACGGCGATCAGCACGGTCGCGATGCAGCCGGCGAAGAACGATCCGATCGCGGCGATCGCGAGCGCCGGACCGGCGCGGCCCTGTTTCGCCATCTGGAAACCGTCGAGCGTCGTCACCACCGATGTCGCCTCGCCCGGAATATTGACCAGGATCGAGGTGGTCGAGCCGCCATATTGCGCGCCGTAATAAATGCCCGCGAGCATGATCAACGCGCCGACCGGCGGCAGACCGAAGGTAATGGGCAGCAGCATTGCCACAGTGGCGATGGTACCGATGCCCGGCAGCACGCCGACCAGCGTACCGACCAGCGCGCCGATCAGACAGAGCAGCAGATTGATCGGCGAAAATGCGACGCCGAAGCCGAGGGCGAGATTGTTAAAAAGATCGGCCATTGCGCCCTCACTGAATCAGGAAGCGCGGGAACAGCTGCAGCGGCAACCCCAGCGCATAGGGGAAGAGCAGACTGCAGCCGATCGTCAGGCAAATTCCGACAATGATGGTTTCCGTCCACCGGGTTTCCGGAGTGCCCAGCGCGGAGATCAGGAAGCTTGCAAAAGCAGAGATCACCAGACCCAGCGGGCGGATGGTGAGGGCAAATGAAAGAATCGACAGCGAGACGAACAGCGGGCCGCGCCAATGGTAGGTCGCCAGATGCTGGCCCTCGGCCAGAAGACCAACGACCATCACCGCAAAACCCAGTCCCAGCAACAGCACCGCAAACATGCGGGGTGCGGTTCCGGCGCCGAACGAAAACCCGTGCATGCCCTGCAGATCGCTCGATGCCCACAAGGCGAATACCGCAATCGTCATCAACGCGATTCCGCCGACGAAATCCTGCGGACCACGAATCCATTTCGGCATGAAGGATTTGACCGGCCCGTGGCTCGGCGTATCACTCATCGACGTCTCTCCCCGACACTGGGCTTCTCGCCCATTCTGTTGGATCGCTTTGATGCTGCCCAGACCGGTCCTGCCTAGCGATTTTCGTCAGATAACGCCAGCAAAACCCAGACACCCCCCGGCCAGCAGCAGCCAGAGCGGATTAAGCCGCGTGGCAAAAGCCAGCACCGCTGACACGGCGGTAACCAGGGCGCCGATCCAGGTCCGATCGGAGGTCAGCGCCAAAATCAGGCCACTGGCGCCCATCAATCCGATCGAAAGCGGAACCAGCGCTGTCTGGATGATGGCGGGCCAGCGTGAATGGCTCGATCGCGTGAGCAGGCCGCTGACGCAATAGGCAAGCACCGCGGTGGGAACGCACATCGCCAATGTTGCAACCAGCGCGCCCGCAACACCGGCGACGGTGTAGCCGATCAGGGTGACGATCAGCACGTTCGGCCCCGGCGACATCTGCGAGATGGCGAACACATCGGCAAATTGCTTGTCGGTCATCCAGTGCTGCACGTCGACTGCGACCCGGTGCATTTCCGGGATGGCGGCATTGGCGCCGCCGACCGCAAACAGCGACATCAGGCCGAATGTCCAGCCAAGCGCCAAGATCGGGTTGGAGTCGGAATTCATGCCGGAGCTCGCCGGCGCATGGCAAAGCTGATGGCGATGCTGAGCGGGATCGCCACCAGCAAGACCGCCGCCAATGGCAGCCGCAGCAGGCCGATCGCGACAAACACCGCAGCGAGCAGCGCAAGCGCGACCAGGTCGCGTCTTTTGACCAGTGGCATCATCATCCGGAAGACCGCTGATAGCAGCAGGCCGACCGCGGCACAGGACACGCCGGCGAGAATGTGCCGCAATGCGTCGATTTCGCCGTAGCGCGCATAGAGCGCCGCCAGGATGGTCACGATGACAACGGGGGGACCGAGCAGCCCGACGAAGGCGGCGATGCCGCCGAAAATCCCGCGGAAGCGCGATCCGAACACCACCGACAGGTTGACGACGTTCGGGCCCGGCAGAAAATGGCACAGCGCATAGGTTTCGTTGAACTCGTCCGCCGTCATCCAGCGGTGTTGATCGACGATGCCACGCCGCGCCCAGACCAGGACGCCGCCGAAGCCGGCAAGCGATATTTTGGCGAACGCGACAAACAGCGCGATCAGGCCGGGCGGGGTTGCTGGGCGAATGTCCGGCGCCGGAATGGCGGCCGGCGGTGATTCCGGGGGCATTCCCAAGACTTAGAACGGCGGCCGCGCAAGGCCAACCCACATTCGGCGTGTTCCGGCCCGGTTCAATGCCGATCTGGCACGGTTTGACGCGCAATGGCTTTGTGGGGCTCTGTTTTTCTCAACTTTTGCACCCTATATTGGGGGTGCCGGTTCGCCGGCTATGGAAATAAATTACCGCCGCAATAAACCATTCGGACCCGGGGGCAGTACCCGGCGCCTCCACCCAAGCCCGCCGCAAAATACGCGGGTTTCGGCGGGGGCGAAACAGGATCGACGAGGGCGTAAAGGGCGTGTTTTTTCCCGGTATGGTTCCGCCGTTATCGGGCCATGCAATAGTTGCAAACGACAACTATGCTCCGGTTGCTCAGGCCGCGTAAGCGGTTTGAAAAACCAAGTCTAAAGTCCTGGTGGGTTAAGCTCCGCTAGGCGGGGTTCGGAGGCACCTGGCAACAGAAGCCTCCACTTCAATTTGGCTGGCGCGTATTGCGCAAAAGCGGGTGGCGGTTGCGCCGAATGCGCGCGAAATTATTGGTTGGGAGCATTTTCCCGGGAAATGCTGGAATTTCCGGCAGCGGCGGCAACGCCTGCTGACCTCGGCGCGCCGCCGGGGTAGCATGCCTAGACAGGCGAGTCGGGCTACCGATGTCGCCGCCGATCCGCCGGCAGCATAATGCGACAGGACCGAAAATGGCCACCGATCATATCCGATACGACGTGCTGGCGCGCGACGCGCTGCGCGGGGTGCTGCGCCGTGTACTGGCCGATGCCGCCGAGCACGGGCTGCCTGGAGAGCACCACTTCTTCATCACCTTCCTGTCGACCGCCGAGGGCGTCAAGCTTTCGCCGCGGCTGCTGGCGCAATATCCGGAGGAGATGACGATCATCCTCCAGCATCAGTTCTGGGACCTCGAAGTTTCGGAAGATCGTTTTGAGGTCGGTCTGTCATTTGGCGGCATTCCCGAGCGCCTGGTGGTTCCGCTCAATGCGATCAAGAGCTTCTTCGACCCCTCGGTGCAGTTCGGCTTGCAGTTCGAGCCCGCGGATGTCGCCACCGAGGCGCCGACGGCAAACCTGCCGGCGGCCCCGGCCCCGTCGGCCGTGACGGTGGCCGCGCCGGTCGAGGAAAAGCAGGACGAGCCGGCGAAGCCGGGCGACGGCGCCGAAGTGGTGCGGCTGGATCGCTTCCGCAAGAAATAATCCGGGCGCAAAAGAGCCGGCTACTCTGTAGAGTGAACATGTCGCCGCGCGGAGCCAGCGTAAGTTGGTTCCGCAATGAAACGGCCTTGCGTAAACGGATATGATTCATGGCTCGATCAGCAACGACATCGCGATCCAGTTCCACCCGCATGGAGACCGACAGCTTCGGTACGATCCCGGTTCCCACCGATCGCTATTGGGGCGCGCAGACCGAACGTTCGAGGCAGAACTTCCGCATCGGCCAGGATCGAATGCCGATGCCGATCATTCGCGCGCTCGGCGTCGTCAAGCTTGCAGGGGCGGAGACCAACCGCGAGATTGGACTGCTCGACCAGCGCCGCGCCAGCGCCATCGCGCGCGCCGCGCGCGAAGTGGTCGATGGCAAGCTCGACGATCATTTTCCGCTGGTGGTCTGGCAGACTGGCTCCGGCACGCAAACCAACATGAACCTCAATGAGGTGATCGCCAACCGCGCCAACCAGCTGCTCGGCGGCAAGCTCGGCGCCAAAGAGCCGGTTCATCCCAATGACCACGTCAATATGAGCCAGTCGTCGAACGACTCCTTCCCGACTGCCATGCACATCGCCGCGGCCACGGGCATCGTCGGCGATCTCATTCCGGCGCTCAGCGAGCTTCATCGCGCCCTGCGCAAGAAGGAGAAGGCGTTCGCGCACATCGTCAAGATCGGTCGGACCCATACCCAGGACGCGACGCCGCTAACGCTTGGTCAGGAATTTTCCGGCTACGCAGCCCAGGTCGAGAGCGGCATCGCCCGGCTGCGAACGGCGGTAAGAGATCTGTACCCGCTGGCGCAAGGTGGCACCGCGGTCGGCACCGGGCTCAATTCGAAGCCAAAATTCGCCAGGCTGTTTGCGAAACACACTGCCAGAATCACAAAACTGCCGTTTACCAGCGCCGCCAACAAGTTCGAGGCGCTGGCTTCCCACGATGCCTACGTGTTCGCGCACGGCGCCATCAATTCGGTGGCGACCGGCCTGTTCAAGATCGCAAACGATATCCGCCTGCTCGGCTCGGGGCCCCGTTCCGGCCTCGGCGAACTGATCCTGCCCGAAAACGAGCCGGGCTCGTCGATCATGCCCGGCAAGGTCAACCCGACGCAGTGCGAGGCGATGACCATGGTCTGCTGTCAGGTGTTCGGCAACCAAACCACCATCACCGTCGCCGGCAGCCAGGGACATTTCGAGCTGAACGTCTACAAGCCGGTGCTGGCATATTGTATGATGCATTCCATCCAATTGATGTCCGACGTCACTCGGTCGTTCACCGAACATTGCATCGAGGGAATACGCGCTGACGAGAAACGCATCCGGGATCTGATGGAACGCTCGCTGATGCTGGTGACCGCGCTCGCTCCCAGGATCGGCTATGACAACGCTGCAAAGGTTGCCAAGTCGGCTCACGCCCGCGGCACGACGTTGAAAGAAGAGGCTGTGCGGCTGGGCTTTGTTACGCCTGCTCAGTTCGACAAGTTGGTGCAGCCGGACAAAATGACCCACCCCGGCTAATCGCCGTACGGCCGGGAAACTACCGAGCCGGGAAAATAGTTATGGGTCATGAGGCCTAAAGACCGAGACCGGTCAGCTATTGTCGTTGCGCGGAAGCGTGGTAGAGCGCAGAATATTTTGCGTTCGCAGAGCGGAACATATTCAAAGGACAGTCGCGAGGATTTCTAGATGACGATCGAGCCAGGTGGTGCCTGTTCCGCAAAAGCATGTCCTCCCTTTGTTGCGTGATGGGGGCAAGCATGGGGGATGTGGTCAACCTGAAGCGATTTAAGAAGCGCATCGAGCGAGAGCGGTCGGCCAAGCAGGCCGAGGCCAACCGGGCGCGGTCTGGCCGTACCAAATCCGAACGCAGTCTGGACGAGCAGCGCGCTAATCGTGCCGACCACTTGCTGGATCAGCATCGGATCGACGGCGAGGACGCGTCATGAAATCGCCTGTGGTGAAGCGCTCGATCGTGGTCGGGGGTCACAAGACCAGCGTCAGCCTCGAAGAGGCGTTCTGGAACGGCATGAAGGAAATCTCCGGGCTTCGCGACATGACGCTGTCCGAACTGGTCGGCGAGATCGACAGCAATCGCCAGCAAGGCAATCTATCCTCCGCAATTCGCCTGTTCGTGCTGGATTATTTTCGAACCCGCGCTGCCGCCGCCGCATCGTCGCCGGATTCCAAATCGCAGGGCTAATTGCCTGGTCACATAGACATCACTAGAAGTCCATAGGCCTTCACGAGCCCAGCTAACGCGCTAGCTCGAATGGAGGTGCAGCAGAGCCTTATTGACTCTCGCCTGCTTCTCGCATCAAATGGGTGCTGTCGGGCTCGATCGCAGTCGCCCGGTACCCAAGGCATTTCGCCCAAGCACTGCACTTCGCCCGCTCGCCGGGCCAAGGGCTTTGGCGGATTGTCAATTTTCCATGAGGCCTGAGTTCGGCAGCGGCATTGGAGCATCCAATGTCAAACGTCACTCTGTTTGGTTTTCCGCGCAGCACCTTCGTCAGCGTGGTTGGGCTTATCCTGACCGCGAAAGGCGTTCCCTACACCTTCCACGATACTGAAGACGAGATGTACCTGCCGATCCATCTGCAGCGGCATCCGTTCGGGCGCGTTCCGGCGCTGCAACATGGCGATTTCATGCTTTATGAAACCAGCGCCATCGCGGCTTACGTGGACGAAGTCCTTCCCGGACCGAAATTCACGCCAGCCGATCCGCGCCAGCGCGCGCGTATGAATCAATGGATAGGCAACCTCAACTCCTATTTCTATCCGGAGATGATCTACCACGTCTCGCACGAGCGGATGGTCTTTCCCGAGCTTGGAATTCCGGGCAACGACCTGATCGTCCAGCGTGCAATGCCGAAGGTGATACGGGCGCTGGAGGTGATGGAGAAGGAACTGTCCGATGGCCGACCATTCATTGTCGGTGATGCCTTGACCATGGCCGACTTCTTCCTGTTGCCGACGCTATTCGGGTTTTCCCTGACGCCGGAAGGCAAGCAGCTGCTGCCGAAATTCCCCGCTGTTCAGGGATGGGCTGAGCGGATGGCTGCGCTGCCCAGCGTGATCCGCTTCAGAGCATCGCTGCCGCCCCGTGCGCCGATCCCTCACGCCCGCGAATGGGTGCACCACCATCGGCCGGCGGCGTAATGTTAACGCCGGCATAATCGCGTGCGGGGGAAATGCAGGCTCCCCGTCAAACGGTCAAACCGTTCAAGCTCCTGCGCCCTCTTGAGGAGATCGCCCATGGACAGAGTGAAGCGCCTCGATTTCCGATCGATCAAACGCCTCCTCGCTATAACCGTTCTCGCATGCGCGACGGTGTGCGCCGCGTCGGCCGGCTTTGCCGAAACAGGAGCCATCATGATTGCCATCGACAAGATGACGCCGGGAGCAGCGCCCACCGGCTTCGAATTTGCCCGCACGGGGCGGGGCGGGCCGGCGCAATGGACAGTGACATCAGACCCATCGGCGGGCGTTGGCCTCGCCATCGAGCAGACCAGCACGGACATGACCGACTACCGGTTTCCGCTCGCAATCTACCAACCGGTATTGGCCAGCAATGTGGACGTCACGATTCGGTTCAAGGCAGTTGCCGGGAAAGTCGATCAAGCCGGTGGCATCGCCGTCCGCCTCAGCGATCCGGATAATTACTATGTCGCACGCGCCAATGCGCTTGAGGACAACGTGCGTTTCTATCATGTGATCAAGGGCAAACGCTCGCAGATCGAAGGGGCCAACACCAAGGTGACATCGAATGAGTGGCACCACCTGGGCTTGCGGGCGCAAGGTCCACGGTTCACGATCACGTTCGACGGCAAAGAACTGTTCACCGCTACCGACCGGACCATCGCGAGCGCTGGCAAGGTCGCGCTCTGGACCAAGGCCGACAGTATAACGCGCTTCGAAGGCATCGAAATCCGGACACTGCCATGACGACAGGTTGGAACGATTGCGGGCGCCTCCCAAAGGAGACGCGCCCGCACCGCGTCGCTAAGCTAGTAAACGAGACCGGTGCCAGGTGATTTTTCCAGTGCAGCAGCCAATGACCGGTACTCCTCGCAGCCGGTGCCGCAAATCGCGGCGATCCGGCTGAGGTGATATTGCGCCTGATCGCGGTTGCCCTGTTCGATCTGCCACAGTCCGTAGTACTGCCAGGTCAGCACGTGGTTCGGATCGGCCTTCAAGGCACGCTCATACCAGATTTGCGAGAACTTGTAGTCGCCGAGCTTGCGATAGGAATATCCGATCAGGTTGGCGACGTTGGCGCTGTCGTCATGGCCAAGCGCCTTCAGCTGTTCGATGGCGCCGGCATAATCATTGCGCTCATAGATCGTCGCATACGCGGCGCGGTAGCCCCGGATAAACGCGGGGTCGTCGAGGCCGGATTGCTTGCTGGTCTTTTTCCTGGCCTTGTGGGTGGACTTGGTATCCGACGGCGGCGGGGAAGACGAAGGAGGCGGTTCGCCACCGCCGCCGCCCCCTCCCGCGGCGAACACCGGAATGACCGGAGGCGCCGCGATCAGCACCATCGAAAAAATTGCCAGTGTCAAAAAACTGGTCGCTGCCCTGATCATGCGTGCCTCCTGCTTTCCCGGTGGACAATCCCTCCAGCCGCAGGTGTAAACCCCGCTTTGCCCAAAGCATTCCCGGGAAAATTTCGTGGCTGGAGAATGGTGGCTCGACGCAACTTGGAAGAAATCAGAAAGCTGTCAGCGACCGAGCCATCACAAATGGGTTTAGTGGTCAGGCTGCGTCCGGCCGCGTCGTTGCCCGCCGTGCCGTTTTGCCATAGACTCACACACAACTAAAAAAGTAAGGAGGACTTGCCGATGGACGTTGTGCCGCTGGGTCCGGGATTCGCCGCCGAACTGCGCGATATCACGCTTGCCGATGTCGCCTCAGACGATGCAGCGTATGCGGCGACGCGCGCGGCTTTCGAGGAACATTCCGTTCTGGTGCTTCGCGGCCAGGAAGTGATTGACGAAATTCAACTCGCCTTTTCGCGCCGCTTCGGCCCACCGGAAGTGACCAAGGTCGGATCGCAGGGCACGGGCACGCATTTCGTGATCCTGAGCACGATCGGCCCTGACGGAAAAGTGGTCCCGCCCGATCACCGCATCGCCCTGCGCAACAAGGCCAATCAGCTCTGGCATACCGACTCCTCGTTCAAGCGCGCGCCGGCGCTCACCTCGATCCTTTCGGCGCGGATCATCCCCCCACGCGGCGGCGAGACTGAATTCGTCTCAACCCGGCTGGCGTTCGAACGGCTCGATCGGGCGTTGCGCGAAAAACTCGAGAATTCCTTTGCCTGGCACGACTACGCGCATTCGCGCGGTCAGATCACGGCAGACCTAGCGAGCCCCGAGGAGCGCGCGGCGCTGCCGCCGCAATGCTGGCGCATGGTGTGGAGGAATCCCACAAACGGCCGCGGCGCGATCTATCTTGCCTCGCACGCCTATGCTGTCGAGGGCATGGAGCCGGCAGCGGGCAAGAAGCTGATCGACGAACTGATGGCGGCCGCGACCGCGCCCGGCACGAGCTACCTGCACCAATGGCGCAGCGGCGACGTCGTGATGTGGGACAACCGCGCGACCATGCATCGCGGACGGCCATGGCCGGCGCACGAGGCGCGCCTGATGATCCGCACGACCATCTCGGCAACCGAGGCGGACGGCGTTGACACCATGCGGCTAGCGTCATCGCAGGCGGCGGAATAGCGCTGCCTGCTCATCCTTTGGTCCGCCAGCGCAACAGGCTGACACGACCGGGCTAGAGGCGAGCGCGGCTATCTCCGATAATTGTCGCCGTGCGGCATTGCGTCGCCGCGACCGCGGCCGCCAAATCCGCCTCCGAGGCCGATGCCAATGCCGATACCGATGCCTTCCATAATGGCGCCCGGCGGCGGACCGGACGGACGGCGCTCGACGACAACTTCCTCGGGCGGTGGCCGACGCTTCGGCTTCGACGTATCAACCCGCTTGTTCCGCGGTATATCGACGCGTTTGGTCGGCGGGATGTCGACCTGCTTGATCGGCGGTGTGTTGACCCGCCTGATCGGCGTATCGACATCTTTCTTCAATGGCAGCGTCGGCTCAATGGTGCATGGACAGGTCGGCCCCAGCGCAACATTGGTCGGCTGCACGACCGGCGCCGTGAGCGCGGCATTGGCGCCGAGCGAGCGGTTGCGGACGCGTTCCTGCATCTTGCGCGCGGTCGCCGCCAGATCGCTGCTGCCATAGCTTGCCAGGAATTCATCGAAGGAGGCCGCGGTATTGATCGCAACGGCCGTATTCCATGCCAGCATCTCGCGCCGGCGTTCCAGCAGCGAACGCATGCGCGGGGTGTACGAGGATTGCGCGAACAGCATCGTGAAGGCTTCGTAGCCTGCGACCGAGTCTTCGGCGATCACGAGCTCGTAGGCCACTTTCGGCTCCTTGCCTTGCAGATCCTTGCGCCAGTCGTCGACGCTCCGCATTGCCGTCGAAGACGGCTTCGGCGCCGTTGCTGCGGGCTCGCCGCTGTCGCCGCCAAAGAACTTGAATTCAGTCGTCAGCGATGAACTTTCCCAGGGAATCTGCCGTCCATCGGTCGCCTGGCTCACGGTGACCCGGACGCGTTTGAAGGCTTCTTCGATCGGCAGATTCGGCTGCTTCGCGACCGAGAGCACCGCCGTCGTGTAGGGACTGTTGTCGCCGCCACCGTCCTCGGCCTCCGCGCCTGGCGAGGTGGAATAGGAAATGAACGAACCGGGCGCGCCGGCCTTGGTGTCGACGATCGCCAGGCCGTGGCCGGCGGTCTGGTTGAGTGCCGGGAACGGATTATTGCGGCAGGCATCAAGCATGATGATGCGCATCCGGGTCGGCAACGCCCCTAACGTGTTCAAGAGATCGTTGAGCCGGACGGCCTGCAGCGGAATGTCAGCTTCGCGTTTCGGATCGACATCAATCGGCACCAGATAATTCTCGCCATCGATCTGCAAGCCGTGGCCGGCATAAAACACCAGCACAATGGTGTCAGGTCCGCTGGCGGCCACCTTGACCGCGAAGTCGCTGATGGTCTGGCGCATGTCGTTCTGCGACAGATCGGGAGCGGCGGTGACCTCAAAGCCCGCACTGGTGAGCAATTCCGCCATTCGCTTGCCGTCGTTCTCGGCATTGGGCAGCGCCGGAACGGCGCGGTAGGCCGACTGGCCGATGACCAGCGCAACGCGGTGTTCGGCGGATGCGGCCTGAGCGAGCGAAATTGGGAGAAACAGCAAAAGCCCGGCTACGAACAGGAAAAGAGAGACAGGACGGCGCATGAGGTCACCTCCATGGCAATATCATCGATGATGACAGCTCTTCTGGCCTTCCGCCAACGATCCATCTGTGAGCTGTCTCACAGCGTAGCGGCCATCATTCGGGCAGCAAAGCTGTCCCTCCCGACCGCGGACAACTCGGCCGCGTTCACCAGACCGCCCCGCTGATAAGTCGCCGTGGATCGCTCGACGGTTCACGCGCCAAACGTTAAGTCCGCACTCAGAAAGCCGATCGCTGAGGGCTGGCCACCGGCGGAGTCAGGACGAGCGGTGGCTTCGGCTTCGGCGGCCGCGCAACACCCGGTCCGGGTGCCGGTCGAACCTCGATCGGCGGCGGGAGCGGCGCAAGCTGCTGACCGACGGCTGGCGGCGCATTGGGAGTTGGTGGTGTGGCCGGCGGGCGCGGAACGCCGAGTCTGGGTTTTAGGGGAGCCTGGTGTGGATTGCGACCGGGCATCGGCGGGTCGGAAAGCGGTTGATCAGAAACGGCCGGGTCCGGCGGTCCAACAGCCGCACGCGGCGGGATAGATGCCGGCAATGGCCCCCGATCGCCGCGCTCGATAGAATCAAGCCTTCGGGTTTCGCGGTCGATCGCCCTCACCGCCAGCCATGACGATAGCGCTGCGACGTCGACCGTGCGATCGAGCGCATCGGGCGAGCCGACGGCAAACAGCTGAATTTCCGGACGGCTGGTCGCAGATCCGGTCGCCGTCGACGCAAGGCTGGCACGAATGTCAGTCTGGTCGGCTGGAATGTCGTATCCACCCGAGATGATGGCGCGCGCGCCTTCGGCATCGAGCGTGGTCGCGCCGACGCGGATCCGGCCATCCCTGATATTGAACGGAATTTGCGCCGATGCGACCGACAAGGCGCCGCCCGACAGCACCGGCTCGACAATCTGGCGCAGCCTGGCGTCGTCGGTCGCCTGCCCATTGTCGCTGGCACGGATGGCGGCATCGAAGGCGCGCGGATCCAGCCCGGCGACGCGGGAGGATTCCAGCATGAGCGTTCCGCTTCCGGATAGCGCCCCTGTGAGCGCCGAGGCGCTGCGGCCCTGGCTCGCCAGCGTCATCTGCATTGACACGCGACCTGCAGGCATCGCCAGCGCACGATAGCGCAGGGCCTTGCCATCGACATTCGAAAATTGAACGCGCGCATTCAGCGCAATCCCGTTCGCGCCCGGCTTGGCGTCGATACTGGCAGTCGCCTCGCCGCCCCCGATTCCGCCCTTGATGGCATCGAAGGTCAGCGATTGGCCGTCGTTCTTGATGCTACCACTGACCGGGTGCAATTCGCCGCCGCCGGGAAGCACGCCGCGCAGCGCCTGAAATGCAATGCGGCCACGCCATCCCCTCAACAGCCCGGAACCGAGCGGCTCAGCCGCGTCGTGGCCGGCCGCGCCGATGGCGAGCGCAAATGCCGGTGCGAGATCGAGCGCGTCGAGGCCGATTTCACCCTCGACATGTTTTTCGTCATCAAGCGCCAACACGATGCGCCCGCGCAGCTGCGAGCCGGCTATCGTGCCGCCGAGATCTTCGAAGGTCAGCTTGTTGGCCGTCAGCGACGCGCGCGAGGACAGGCTGATATTTTGCGCAAGCGAATCCGACGGCCTGAGATTGAACAGCGGAGCGAGATTGACGCCGCGAACGGCGAGGTTGACGTTGGCCTTGGGCTCGGCCGCCCACGGTTCGGCCATCCCCTGCGCTTCGACATCGAGTCCAGCTCCCGACATTTTGGCCATCAGCCGCAGCGGTGCCCGCCACATCCCCGTCACCGATCCCTCGAATTGCGCCGCCCCTTCGCCGCCTGCGATGGCGCGGTCGAGGCCCAGCAGGGCAAGCAGTGAACGGCCGCGCTCCGCGGACAGTTTCGACTCGATGCTGAATTCGCCGCGCTGCAGCGCATCGAGGTCGATCGCGCGCATCGCCGAGACTTCCGGCTTTGCGGTGATCGCTGCAATGCCCTTGAGCTGCGGAGCGTCAAGCTCGAGCGCGACCCGCGCGTCGGCACGCTCGGCCCGTTCGGCGTTCTTGTCGACATCGAGCGTCAGTTTGAGACGGGCCGGGCCAGGGCTTGCCTCCATCGCATTGAGCCGAGCGGCCAGCGCCGGCGCGAGCGGCGCGATCAGGGCGGTGATCTGGCCGAGTGACGCGGCGCTTGAACTCAGCGCCAGTCTTCCGGTCGTGTTGACCCGGTCGAAGCTCCCTGCCCCCTCCATCATCACATTGCCGGCGTCGCCGATTTTCAGCTGATCCAGCGTGACCGTCTTGGGGCCATAGCCGAGTTTCGCCAGCAGCGGGCGGAACTCCTGACCGGCCGAAACGGCCCGGCCGATATCCAGCGACAGCTCCGCCTCGTCAGGCCACTCGGCTTGCTGGCCCGCCAGTGAACGCGCCAACGCGGTTGCTGCATCGAGATCGAGACGTTCCGCCTTGAGCTCGGCCTCGAGCCGGGAGCCGCTATTTGGCGGCTGATGCGAAACTGCAATCCTCCCCTCAACCGCGCCGCCATCGATTTCGGCTTTCATGGCTTCGATCGCTACGCGATCCGAAGCAACGCTGACGTCGCCGCGCAGGCGGAGCGGCTTCTGGCTGCGATAGCTAATTTCGCTCCGTCCCTGCAACCACGCCATCAGCGTATCCGGATCGGACGCCTCGACATTAAGCGCGGCCTTGAAATCGCCGGACGGATTGCCTTGGGCGCCCGCCCCGCCCAGCGACACCCGCGTTCCTCCCGGTGCGCGAAAATCCAGCCGATGAATGGTCCACGATTTCGAGTCGGTATACAGCTCCGCGGCAACGTCCTGCAGCGGACGTCCGCCCAGCATGACCTGCTCGCAGTTGAGTTCGATTTGCGCCGCGATCGGCGTCTGTGGAATTCCCGACATCAGCGCTCGCAACCCCGGCAATACGCGCATTGGCTCGGCGGTGTTGTTGTCCTTGGCGACGAACCTATCAGCATCGAGCTGGCGCGCCGAGAGCGCGGCGTGGAGCAGCGGCGACAGGCCAAAGCGCATCTCGCCCGCGCCTGCGAATTTCAGCGCGCTTTCTTCGGGGCCGTAGCTGGCTTCAACCTGTTCGAGCCGCGCCGCGGCCGGATCCGCTTTGACCTTGGCCGCTATCCGCCACGGTGTTATCGGAACGTCGCCGCTAGCCTTGAGCCCGGAAGGAACGGCCAGAACGACGGCGCCTTCGAAGCGCGGCGCCCGCGCCTCGAAAGCGAGCACGCCATCGATATCGACGGACAATGCGCGCGCGGCGGGATCGACGTTGAGATGGACCCGGGTAGCATTTCCGTCCGCGCTCTGACCAGACGAGACCCGAAACGGGTAGCGCACCCCTGATAGCATGAAGTTGCCGTCGCCGCGTACCGAGCCCGCCAGCGAGCGCACATCGCCGCTGAAAGCGATATCGTTCAGCTCGAGCGTACCGCGGCTCGCCGCGTCGTGCAGCGCGATGCGGCCGGTCAGGTTCAAACGGTCGATCGCAAGCGACCCCAGATTGAACTTTCCGCTCGATGCGGGCCAATCGATGCGCCCTTGCGAGTCGAGGCCGAGATCGAGTGCCATGCCGTTGATCGTCAGCTCGGTGGCGCGCCATTCCCCGCGCATCAGCGATCCCAGGCTGAACTCGACATCGAGGTTGTCGGCGCGGACCTTGCCAAGATCGTTGGCGCCGCCGACCACCACCGAGCGCAACCGCAGCGACGGAGTGGGCAACAGCCGTGCGTCGAGTTCGCCCGCGACGCGCACCGGCGCGCCGACCACTCGCGTCGCCTCGGCCTCGAATTGCGGCCGGAACTGATTCCAGTCGATAAAGTACGGCCCGATCAGCGCGGCAATCAGCGCAAGGATGAAGGCAATCGACAGTCCGAGCAGTGTCGTCTGCACGGGGTCTCCCCTTGAGCACGTTCCGGCGCGTTGGCTCCAAGCGGCGTGACGCGGTTCATCCGCCGGGCGTGGCGCGCCATCGCGATACTGATGCCAGAGCCATCCGCCCGCCGCCGCGCTGAAATCAGCGTCGGATCAGGACCATATATAAGGCCAACTGTGGCGAAGTCACAGCAGCATCGCGCGACGGCTTGACGCGCAGCCGATCACCAGCTTGCCGGTAGCCTTTTGAGGCCGCGCAGGACAAAGGTCGGCCGCCATTCCGGATTCTCGGCGTCATCGAGCCGCAGATCCGGCAGCCGGCGCAACAGGGCAGTGATCGCGATTTCCGCCTCGATACGCGCGAGCTGGGCGCCAAGGCAGAAATGAATGCCGCCACCAAAGGACAGCGGCCGCACATTGGGCCGGGTGATATCGAGACGATCCGGCCGATCGGGATAGACCGCCGGGTCGCGGTTGGCGGAACCCAACAGGCAGAGCACGCTCTCGCCTTTCGGGATTTTTTTGCCGCCGAGGTCGTCGATGTCTTCCAGCGCCACCCGGCCGGTCGACTGCACCGAGGAGTCGTAACGCAGGAATTCCTCGATGGCATTGGTGATCAGGCCAGGATTGGCCTTGAGCAGCGCAAGCTGATCGGGATTGCGGTGCAGCGCCAGCAGCCCGTTGCCGATCAGATTGACGGTGGTCTCGTGGCCGGCGCCGAAAAGCAAGACGATGTTGGCGGTCAATTCCTCGTTGGAGAGCTTGCTGCCGTCTTCCTCGGCCTGCACCAATTGCGTTGTCAGGTCGTCTCCGGGAGTGCGCCGACGCAGCTCGAACAGCTGCTGGAAATACATGGCCGCCATCGTATTGCGGGCGTTGCCTGCCTTGATCTCGTCCGGCGTCATTGGTACCGGCTCGAGGATGCGCCCGCCGTCGCGCGAGCCCGCATAAAACGTCTCGCGATGATCTTCGGGGATCCCGAGCATGTCGCAGATGATCGTGACCGGCAGGCGGAACGCGAAATCCTCGATCAGGTCCATCTTGCCCTGCGGGATGATGCGATCGAGCGTTTCGTCGACAACCTGCTGAATTCGCGGGCGCATGTCCTCGACCCGGCGCGCGGTGAAGGCTTTGACCACCAAGCCGCGCAGGCGGGTATGATCGGGAGGGTCCTGCTGCAGCATAGTGAGGCCGAAGTTGCGGAAGACCGGCTCTTCCATGATGTCCGGTCCATAGCGCCGCATCGTGCGTTCGACATAGTCCTTGCCAAAGCGCTTATCGCGAATCACCAGGCTCACCTCGGCATGACGGCTGGCGACGAAAATGCCATGCGCCGTGAGGTGCATCGGATCGGTGGTGCGCAGCCGTTCGTAGAACGGATAGGGATCGCGAATGAATTCCGGTGCCAGCGGGTTGAAGAGCGGCTCGGTCGTCGCGGTCTGAACATGCTCGTTCATGGATGGGCGCCTCGATGCGGTCAGATTTTCCTTTTGCAGGCGATTAGCCCACAAGCCGCCGATGTCGGCAAGCCCATATGGCTATCCCTGCTGGCGCGCGGCAGGCTGCGCTTTTATCAGGTGCAACTGGCCCGCGACCGCCCGGATTTTGCCGGGAGACGCCATCCAGATCGCCACGGCGGAAAGGCCGCTCACAGCGATACCGGCGGCAAAGGCGATCGTATAACTTCCTGAAAAGTCGTGAAGAATGCCGGTGACCCAAGGGCCCGCGGCACCTCCGGCGAGCGCGGCAAGCATTATCGTGCCAAAAATGCTGCCATAATGCTTGCCCTGGAAGATCTCGAGAACCACCGCGCCCATGATGGAGGTCAGGCCATAGCCGAGCGCGCCCTGCGCCAACACCATGATGTAGACCAGGAGCAATGTCGGAACGTATTTCAGCGCGATCAGGGCTGCGAAGCAGATCGCAAAGCCCGTGCAGCTCGCGGCCCATATCCATTCACGTCCCATCCGGTCGGAGAGGTGTCCGAGCAGGATCTGGCCGGGAATGCCGAGCAGGCTGACGATGCCCAATGCCCAGACCGCGACAGCTGGACTGAAGCCGATATCGAGCAGGTATTTGGTTTGGTGAACCTGCACCGCGTACCAGATGTACAATCCGCAGAAATAGCCGAGCGATATCCACCAGAACCGCGCGGTGCCGATCGCGCGCTTCAATGTCCAGTCGATGCCGGCCCAGGCGGGATCGACGATATTCGAGATCGGCTTGGCGGAGGACGCGGAGGGCGCGGCGTCGCCGTCGGGCTCGAGTCCGATGTCTTCGGGGCGCTTTCGCAGCAACAGATTGATCGGCGCCAGCACGGCTAAAATCAGAATGCCCATCGCCGTGCAGGCGGTTCGCCAGCCGGTCTGCTCGATCATGAGCTGCACCCAGGGCAATAGCGTCACGGAGCCAACGCCAACGCCGGCGAATGCAAGGCCCATGGCGAGGCCGCGCCGCCGAATAAACCAGTTGGGGAGAAACAACGACTGACCGGAGTAGCCGAGACAGACGCTTCCGGCGCCGACCATGACGCCGATCGTGAGATATAGGTGCCAGGGCTGGGTGGTCAGCGGCGCCAGCAACAACCCTCCCGCCATCAGCGCGACGCCGACTTCCATCACGGCGCGCGGGCCGGCGCGATCCATCAGGCGGCCGATCAGCGGGCTGACAGCGCCCGATACCAGAAAGCCGAACGAGAAGGCGCCCGCGGTGACGCCGCGCTCCCATCCGAACTCATCGATGATCGGCGGAAAGAACAGCGAAAAGGCGGTACGGGCGTTGACGCCGATCGCCATGGTGACGAACGTCACGACGACGATGATCCAGCCGTAAAAGAAGGGAAGACGCATCAGCTTGCGTACCTTGTGCTTCCGGGGCGCGTCAATTACACGATGGGTAGGCACAAAGCTGGTTCGTCGGACGTCACGGCTGCTTTTGGATCAAACCGGCCATGGCTCCATCACGGCGAATGGCGTCGGCCATAACGTTCCAAGAATCTAAGGTTTTTCTCGTCATTCCAACCGGACAGCTCGTTCAGGGCGGTTGACAAGCTTTCACACTATTCCCGCCCCAAGCGCATCAGGTCTTTGCGCGAACTATCGAACGGGTCCGCTGTGAAGACTCCTGGTGCAGACCGTCAGGATTCCTGCCGTCTTGCTGCATTGCCATTCCACGCCGAGGCCCGCAATGGAAAGCGGCTTCGGACGCATCAACTGGATCGAAAGCAAGGCCAGTGCGCAGCCGAGCGCCACGGTTGCAATAGTGACCGCACGCAATGTGCTAATCATTGCCTAAACTCCTATTCCGGTGCGCGGAGGATAGGAGCGGGTCGTGCTTCTCTATGTAATCGAGATCACAATTCAGCAGATTTTCGGCATGCAACGCCGAGCAACAGAAGACCGCCCGAAGGCGGTCCCTGCACGGCGAACGCTTGCGCGAACAGCTATTTTGCTCCGAATTTCTCTGTCAGCCCTTCGGGCGCGTGCGGATCATGAAGGTCTCGTAGGAGTATTCCGCGACCTGCCACCAAAGATTGCCGTCGTTGCGAAACTCCATCTGGGAATCCAGGATCTTCTTGAAGTCCGGATTGGACGCGGAAGTCTCCGCATTGACCTCGTTTGATGCCTTCAGGCAGGCCTCCATGATTGCCTGGCTGAAGGGGCGCAGCTGCGCCCCGTTGGCCACGAGGCGCTTGATCGCCTGCGGATTGCGCGCGTCGTATCGCGCCTGAACATCCATATTGGCGTAGCCGCAGGCGAGCGTGAGCAGCGCTTTATACGCCTTGGGCAAGGCATCCCACTTGTCCGAATTAATGAAGAAGTGCAGCGCTGTGCCGCCTTCCCACCAGCCGGGATAGTAATAGTACTTGGCGATCTTGTAGAAACCGAGCTTCTCATCGTCGTAAGGCCCGACCCATTCGGTGGCGTCGATGGTGCCCTTTTCCAATGCCGGATAGATATCGCCGCCCGCGATCTGCTGCGGAACGGTGCCGAGCTTGGAAAGGGTCTTGCCGGCCCATCCGCCGATCCGCATCTTGAGGCCGTTGAGATCGTCGACGGTGTGGATCTCCTTGCGGAACCAGCCGCCCATCTGGGTGCCGGTATTGCCGCCGGCGATGGCGTACAATTTGCTCTTCTTGCCGAACTCGTTAAGCATGTCCTGACCGCCGTGGTCCTGAAACCAGGCATTCTGCTGGCGCGAATTCAGCCCGAACGGAACCGAGCAATAAAGCGCGAAGGTCGGGTCCTTGCCGATGAAGTAATAAGCGGCGGTGTGACACATCTCGACGGTGGCGTTGCTCACCGCATCGAGCGCTTGCAGCGCAGGAACGATCTCGCCGCCGGCGAAGGCCTGAATCTGAAACTTGTTGTCGGTGGCTTCGGCGACGTATTTCGAAATCGTCTCCGACGCACTGAACGGAACGTCGAGCGACTTCGGCCAGCTGGTGGTGCAGCGCCATTTCAGCTCGGGCATCGACTGTGCGATGGCCGGCGCGGCGACAGCGGTCGAAGCGGCCAGTCCGGCGCCTGCCGTTTTCAAGAATTCACGACGTTTCATGAGGTTTCCTCTTCGGTTTTTCTACTTTGAAATCACCCGTCGCCGCCGCGATTCGCGCGGCACCGCCCGTTGGCGATCAAGGTCCTTTGGCCGGCATTCCCCGAATAGCCGACCGTAGTTGACGATAGCAGACGCCGGGCCTGCCGGGTAGCCACGCTGATGCTTCCGGGCGCGGCTGGCGGCCTCGCCAGCAGATTCACTGACGAAGCACCGGATGGTCGTTGAGCACATCTTCCCTGATTGAGACCGCCTGAATGGCTCGAAACAGTATCCGCGCCGTCTTCAGATCGTTGGCCTTCACGCACAGGCTCACGATCTGGCGCACGGCCGCATCGCGCAACAGGTCATCGGAAATCTTGATTGCGATTTCCATGGCGACCTTGGCGGCGCGTTCGTACCGTTCGGTCTCGTAGTTGTTCTTCTTGCTATCCGGGCGCTCAGCAAAGCCGCCTACTTTTTCGGCACTGTCGGCAGCCGAACGGCAGATGTCGCGGATCCTGTGCGCCGCTTCAAGATCGCCAATCGGCCATTGGATGTCTTCGTCCCAGATTTCCTTACGCTTGGCCTTGCTGAACCACGACATCGCGACGCCCTGAATATCCGCAAAGCATAGATGGCCGCGGAACAATTTCAACAATCAATCCGCCGGTGACAGTCCTCACCCGCTGGCGAAGGGAACCATCGTGAGATAACAATCGTTTTAAGGTTTTCGGTCGACCGACAGAAGGGGTCGTCGCCAATGCTCGAAGCTCTGGAACACAGCGACCGATCGTTCGGGGAATGCGCGTATCGTCCGCCGGCGCCGCGACCGCAACCGCGCCCGCTGAAGCCGATCGCCCTCCTCCGCACCCTGAAACGCAACCCACTGGAGTGCTGGGCCGCGCAGCACTTCGAGCAACCGATCGTTGCGGGAGGCTTGCCGGTCGGACGCGTGCTGCTGGTTCACGAGCCCAACGCGATCCGGCGCGTCCTGCTCGATAACGCCGCAAACTATCGGAAGGATCGCTTGCAGCGCCGGGTGCTGTCGGCCGGTTTGAATGAAGGGTTGCTGAGCGCCGAGGGCGAGCAATGGCGTCTGCAACGGCGGGTTATTGCCCCGATATTCGCGCGCAAGACCGTGATGGATTTTACGCCGGCGATGATGGGAGCCGCCGATGTGTTGACCAAGCGGTGGTCTGGTCTTGGGAACGACGCAACGATCGATGTCGCGGCCGAAATGGCAAGGGTCACGCTGGACGTGGTCGAACGCACGATCTTCTCGGATGGGTTTGGATCCGACGCCGAAGACATCCGCACCGCCATGGTGACCTATTTCAACACGATCGGGAAAATCAGTCCGCTCGACCTGCTCGGGGTGCCCGACTTCGTCCCGCGGCTTAGCCGGCTTCTTGTGCACTCGACGCTCAAATTTTTCGAAGCGGAAGTCGATCGGGTCATATCCGCCCGCCGCCGGATTTTGGCCGAGCACCCGGATAGCGCGCCCCATGACCTGCTGACCCATCTGCTGGAGGCTCTCGATCCCGAAAGCGAGGCTCGTTTTACAGAATCCGAGGTGCGATCGAACATTTTGACCTTTATCGCGGCCGGTCACGAAACGACCGCGAACACATTGAGCTGGTCGATGTTCCTGCTCTCCCAATCGCGGGAATGGCGCGAGCGGGTGCAGGCCGAAGCGGACCGCGAACTGACCGGACCGATCCCGGGCATCGCCGATCGCCTGGTTGAAACGCGAGCCGTCGTCGAAGAGGCGATCCGTCTCTATCCGCCGATAGCAGCCATCAGCCGGGTGGCACTGGGTGGCGATGACTTGAACGGCGAGAGCGTCAAGCCGGGATCGCTGATCGTCATCTCGCCCTATGTGCTGCACCGGCACCACTTGCTATGGGATCGTCCCGATACGTTCGATCCGCTGCGCTTTCTCGGCAACGCACGAGCGGAAATCGATCGGTTTGCCTATCTTCCGTTTGGTGTCGGCCCGCGCAAATGCATCGGATCCACATTTGCCCTGCAGGAAGCGACGCTCGTGCTCGCCATGATCGCAAAGCAGTTTAGTTTCCAGCTAAAACCAGGACACGCGGTGTGGCCCACCTTGCGGGTGACATTGCGACCGGCGAATGGGCTGCCCATGATCGTCAGGCGAAGGTCTTCAAATGGCCGCAGCGCTCGCGCCTCGCGGAAGGTACTACATTCATGAGGCAGCTGCGTCGTCGGACCATGTCTCAGCCAGCACCCGAGGAGCGTCGTAATTCCAAAGATTTGAGCGGGTGATGCATTTGCCGCAATGGAAGAACGCCCTTTCGACGACGACGATCATCGCGAGTTCTGGCATGCGTCCCTTATCCATCATGGCGCTTCGGATATTCTGATCCCGAACAATCAGGGCCCGCCCGATCACGCGAAGCGTTTCACGATGACCGGGAACGAGGAAGACCAGGCCAACGCCCGGCTTCCGCAGCACGTTCTGGAAGGTGTCGACACGGCGATTGCCGGGACGATCCGGAATGGCAAGGGTGGTGTCGTCAAGCGATCGCACAAATCCGGCGCGATCTCCCTTTGGCGAGAGATCGACCATGCCGAGCTCGTTGGTTGAGCCAATCACGACGAATGGCGACGCCGCGATGAAACTCCGACAACGGCGATCGAGCTTGTGCAGGATCCTGCTGGTGAGCCATCTGTTTGCAGGCCCGACATGTCTTCTTAGTTCGCTTTCGCTCGTAATCACCTCGCGAAACCGCGGATCGAGCGTCGCCGCTTCTGTTGCCTCTCTGTCCACCGGTATTTCCTCTATCGACGGACAGGATGAGATCACTGCCCTGGTGCCGGTGGCAGCTATGGGGCGGGTGCGGCGAGAGTGCGGCGGGTAGCGACATTGTGACGA
>DASSGM010000126.1:0-4758 GCA_035693465.1 Bradyrhizobium sp.
ATCCGGAAAAGTGGGGACCGGTTTTCCCTCGGGACAAACGCGAAGCGTTTGCCCGGAGATCATGCTCAAACGAAGAGATGAGATCGAAGCACCGTTGTCGCGGCGTCAGGCTAGCCTCGCGCCGATTGAGCGGCCAACAAATTCTCAAACTCCGCAGGCGCGAACACTTTCCCCTCGTCGTTGGTAATGGTGACTTGCCAACCTTCGCTTGCCCAGACGCGCGCCCTTGCAACCGTGATCAGTGAGCTGGTCCTTTCGCTTTTCACCGTCTCATTTCCACGTTCTGCGATCATTTTGTAGACCAACCCTCATTCTCCCCGGTGCGACTCAGCATTGACGTTAATTTGATCGATGGTTTTGGCTGCAATCTGCCGACAAGATGACTATTTGACGGCGCTGTTTCGCTTGCGCGCGTGGCGCGCTGACCAGAGCCTCCATTCTGAAGCGAACACGGCTTCTTGATCAGGTCCATTTGATCAAGGGTGCTTGGACGCAATGGATTCGTAACTAGTTCGGTTGCTGTTCGAGGCGAACATGTTCAGAGAGCTGCATGCGGAGAATCGGCCATTCAAGCGCTTTGCGCGCCATTTTACTCGCGTGGGGATTGTCTCTGATCTTTTCGCCGACGCATCTCTTGGCGGCACAGTCAAATTTACCCGGAACCATCGATCAAGCCGATCGACCCGATGAACCATTCGGACTTTCCACCGCGACGGTGAGCCAGGGCGCGGTGCTGGAAAAATGGCTCAACGTCGAACGCGAAGTTGATGATGAGCGGCTGGTGCTCAGGATGTGCGAAGAAAACCGCGCGTCCTGTCAATCGCCGACGGCGCTTCAATTCCTGGCCATTGTTGACAGCGGTCGAGTTTTGCGGGGCCGCGCGCGAATCGGTGAGATCAACCGCGCCATCAATCTGAAATTAAAGCCCGTGAGCGATCTGGCGCTTCACGGTGCAGAGGACGTCTGGAGTCCGCCGTTGGCGACATTCGCCACGGGTGCCGGGGACTGCGAAGATTACGCGATCGCAAAGTTCGTTGCCCTCCAGGAGGCAGGCATTTCGGCTGATGACCTTCGCATTGTGATCCTGCGGGACGACCACCGGGAAGAAGACCACGCCGTTGTTGCCGCACGGCTCGACGGCCATTGGCTGACGCTGGACAATCGCCACATGGTCCTGGTCGAGGACCACGACGTGCGGCGTTACCGCCCGATATTTCTGGTCGACCGTGACGGCGTCAAAGCTTACTCCGATGTGCCATCCACTTTCGAAGCATCGCGCGGATACGAGCGAGCCATCGGCCAGATTCGACGCTAGCAAAAAACTTCGGTTTAAGCCCCACCCTCGAGCTTAACCCGATAGCGCGCTGTGCGGCCGCCCGGCGAGTTGGCGGGCTTGCTTCATTGCCGGATTGCCGGTGCCGAGGATGGCAGTAATTGCCGAATCGCCTTCCGCCTCCAGCGCCGCGATGGTCTCTCGGGCCCAGAGATACGACGCCAGAAAGATTTCGGTGTGGCGGTCGAAGTCTGTCACATCAACGTCGATCGGAAGCGGCGGCCGCATCACCGCATCGAGCGGCGCGGTCGGCAGCGTATCGTAACGCTGGTGCGCCACGAGGCTTCGCCAAAGCACGTTGACCGCACTCGGCGCCGCCGGAAGCAGCTTCTTGCGGAACGGCATCAGCATTGCCGTGATCAGCTCGAGCCGTCCCGGCAGCGCGGCATAATCGACATCGAACATCTCGGCCGCGGGTTCGCCGAAATGCACGACCAGATTGGGCCCACTCTTCAGCTGGTGCATCGGCGCCAGTGGCACATTGTCGATCAGGCATCCATCGACAAGCATCGCGCCCTCCGGCGTGTAGAACGGCGGCAGTAGTCCGGGGATCGCGCTCGATGCGCGCACCGCATGCCAGAGCAGGCCCGAACGGATCAATTCAAGATTATGGGTCGAGAGATTGGTTGCGACCGCCGCGAACGGCCGCCAGCAGTCCTCGATCCGGCAGTTGGCGCCGTATTGATCGGCAAGCGCGCGATCGAATGCCTTGTGATCCAATAAAGCGTAACGCGGCCAGGTTGGGCGCCGGAAGCTGCGGCTGCTGACGAAGATCTCATGGGTGCCACGCTCGAGATGCTCAGCATCGAGATTTTTCGCAAAGCCGGCCACCATCGCCGAGCCGACGCTGGTGCCGACAAAAATGTCGAACATCACGCCGCGCTCACGAAACGCCTTGTAGATACCGACATGGGCCGTTCCAAAGCTGCCGCCGCCGGCGGCGACGAAGCCGATCGCGCGACCGGACAGAAAGCGGATCAGGCTGTCGATATCGACCTGATCCTCGAGCGCCACGTGATGATGCATGAAGCAAGGCAAGCGAATGAGCCAGGCCGGGGTGCCGCGGACGGCACCGCTCCGCCGGTCATGAATGCGCACCAGGCGTCGCGCCGATGGCGGATGAACCTCGCAAGCAAAAGCCTCCAGATCCGTCAACGCTCCCGCGGGCGCATCTCCGCGGCACGCGAACACGACCAGGTCGGCCTGGCGGACGGCCTTGCGCGCCCACGGCGACGCTTGGCGGTCGGCGAGATAGACCACCAGCGGGGCTGTGTGTTCGAGTCTGTTGAGCCAGTCGGTGACCTCGGGCGCATCGAGGCCGCGGCCGGGAAACATGGCATTGAGGCGGGCGGGATCGACGATCTCGGCGTCGATCGCGGCGAGCCCCTCACGGATGCGACGCTCAAAGGCCGCCGGAACCAGCTCGCGTCCGCCGTCGATCAGCGCCACGGTTCGTGCCTTCGGCGATGCGCGTAGGGGAGTGAGGCGGGCGGTCTCCCTGGCGAACCGCCGCGCCAGCGCCGCGAGCACCGCCTCGACGATCGCCGGGGCTTCTTCCGCCAGCACCTGATAGGCTGTGCGCGTCAGCATCAAAACTGCGGTGTCGCGGATCGCAATCACATCGGCGGTGCGCGGAATATTGGCAAAGAAACCGATCTCGCCCACCACCTCGCCGCAGCGGAGCTCGGCGATCGGTTCGAGATTGCCGGCCCTGCGCACGGCCAGCGCGCCATGCAACACGATGAACAATGAATCCGAGGGCTCCCCTTGCGCCACCAGCATTTGCCCGCGCACGAGATCCCGGCGCACCATTGCGCTCAACGCCTTCAGCCGCTGTTCGGAACTGAGCGTTCTGAACAGCGCGAAGTCATCCGATACGTTCGCCCATTCAGGTGTCGAGCTCGGTCCACTCATTGGCGATACCTTCGATTGCACCGCAATGCTATCGCCGGCCAACCCTGACTGCGAGCACTATAAGATTTGGTGCGCCGCCAAAAAAGAGCGCGCATCGACGCCATCTGCGGATGTGACCGTTGCCCGCGAAGATCTACGCCTTTGCCGCGGATCCCGTCAGCCGGGCAAATTGATCGTCGCTGATTTCGGTCTGCGCCACCAGGACACTGCAGCGAAGATGCTGGATCAGGTAACTGCCGACCGAGCCGAACCACCATCGCGCCAGCGGGCCGGTCGGACGATGACCGACCACGACAAGGTTGGCCCCGATCTCTTCGGCGACGCCCGCGATCTCCTGTCCGGCGGCCCCCATGCCCAGCCGCGCCGTCGGCGAGAAACCGATGGCCTTTAGCCGCTTGACGCCTTCGTCAAGAATGGCCTGATAGGTTGCGATCTGGTCGTCGATTGGGACCATGACGCCACCCTCCAGGGTCGCGCCGAAGGAGGGTTCGACAACAGCCAGCAGAAACACTTCGGCGCCGCAATATTGCGCGATCTTCGCGCCTTCCCGCAACGCCAGTCGCCCCTCCACCGAGCCGTCATAGGCAAGAAGAACTTTCTTGTACAAGATTCGTCCCCTCGTTTGCTGCACTGGCCAGCAACCGCAGTTTAGCACAAATCTCCCGGCCCATATCGCGTATTGTTTTGTTCAGGGGGGCAACCGTGTCCTATCGAAGTCGTAGTCTCCCTTGTCCGTTGCCTCGAACCCGTGGCAGGGCCGTTGCCCATGCCCGGTCAATCGGCTAAATCAGCCCTTGACGCACCCGTAGCTCAGCTGGATAGAGCGTTGCCCTCCGAAGGCAAAGGTCACACGTTCGAATCGTGTCGGGTGCGCCATTTTTCGGAACGGTCAGGGCAAATCGCAGGGCGTTGCTGATTTACCGATTGCAGCGCACCTCCGGATTACCGGAGCCTTGTTCATACCGAATCTCAAAACGGGATTGCTGACCGTCCATTTCGCGCCAATAACAACCGCGCGACCAACAAAAAAGGCCAGACCCACATGAGCGAGCGACTTGAGACGCTGAAAAAGGCGCGCGAGCGCATGACCGAGGACCGCGACGCCTTTGCAAAGACGCTTGCCGCGCCGTTCGATCGCGATAAGGCCGAGCGGGCGCGGATCAAATTCATCGAGACCCAGGTCTTGATCGACGCCATCGACCGCGCCATCGAAGGCGAGCGGACCGCGCCCGCCACCGTGGCCTAAGCCCGCGTCACGCCTTCACGAGACTCTCAAAGCCGCCATAGATCATGCGCTTGGCGTCGAACGGCAGCGATTTGGTGTCCATCATGCCGGCCAACCGCTTGTCGGCCATCACCTTGGCGTTGACGCGGTCGCGCTGCGCGCGCGATTTGTAGGTGATCCAGGAGAACACCACCGTCTCGCCCGGCTTGAGCTTGACGCTGCGCGGGAACGAGGTGAGCTTTCCGACCTTGACGTCCTCGGCCACCCATTCGCGGTACTCCAGCGC
>DASSGM010000127.1:0-2433 GCA_035693465.1 Bradyrhizobium sp.
GCCGGACATTTTCTCAATCGCGCGCTATGAGGGTGGAGGCACAAGACCAGATCGCGGTCGCGCTGCATTACGACAAGAAAGGCGCGCCGCGGGTCGTCGCCAAGGGCAGGGGAAGCGTCGGTGAGAAGATCATCGAGGTCGCCAAAGCCCATGACATCCCGATCGAGGAGAACGAAGTGCTGGCAGGCGCACTCTCCAAGGTCGAACTCGGCGATGAAATTCCGCCGGAGCTCTACAAGGCGGTGGCCGAAGTACTGGTGTTTGTGCTTCGGATGTCCGGGCGAATTCGCTAGCTCTTTTCCGCTTGTCATTGTTTTACCACGATGTCATCAGCATCGTCGCTGCCGCCTTCTTACCTGCACCGGATATTGCCGTGATCAATCGCCGCCATGCACTCGGTCTGCTTGCCGCCGCGAGCCTGCTGCCGTCGCGCGGCTTTGCCCACGTCGCGCCCCAGCGCAGCGAGATCCACGAGGATCTGGCCAAGCGATTTGCCGACGAAGGAACGGTCGGCACCTTCGTGGGCTACAAGACCGACGATTATCTCGTGATTGCCAGCGACAAGGACCGTTCCGGCGAAGGAAAGCTGCCGGCCTCGACCTTCAAGATCCCGAATTCGATCATTGCGCTGGAGACCGGCGTGGTTAGCGATCCGGACAAGGACGTGTTCAAGTGGGACGGCGTTGTCAGAAGCATCGAGGCCTGGAATCGCGACCACACAATGCGCTCGGCGATCGCCGCATCCGCGGTGCCGGTCTATCAGGAGATCGCGCGCCGCATCGGCCAAGAGCGAATGCAGAAATATGTCGATCTGTTTGAATACGGCAACCGCGATATCGGCGGCGGCATCGACCAGTTCTGGCTGACCGGCAATCTGCGCATCGATCCGATCGAGCAGATCGATTTCGTCGACCGGCTGCGGCGCGGCGCGCTGCCGGTCTCAAAACGCAGCCAGGAACTGGTGCGCGATATCCTTCCCGTCACGAAATCAGGCGATGCCGTCATCCGTGCCAAGAGTGGCCTTCTGGGCGCCGAACTCGGCAAGCCATCGCTCGGCTGGATGGTGGGCTGGGCCGAGAAGGGCAGCGCGAATACCGTGTTTGCGCTCAACATCGATGTGCGCGAGTCCCGCCACATCGCTGCTCGCATGACACTGACGCAGCAATGCCTTGCCGATATCGGCGCGATCTGACCAGAGTGAGCAGAGATGACCGACTTGCCAGAAAGTTCGACGCCACGATCGACGAGCGAGATCGCGAGCTTTCATGCTCACATCTATTACGATCCGGCGACCACGCGGCCCGAGGCCGAGCGGCTGCGAGCATGGATTGACGAGCGCTTTTCCGTCAGCCTGGGACGCTGGCATGACGCGAAGGTAGGTCCGCACGATCAAGCGATGTTTCAAGTGGCGTTTGCTGTGGACGTATTTCCCGTCCTGGTGCCCTGGCTGATGCTGAACCACGGGCGGCTAAGCATTCTGGTCCACCCCAACACGACAAATCCGCGCAGGGATCATCTTTCGGATCCGCTGTGGATCGGACCGCCACTGGCGGTGCACGGCGAGAAGTTGCCGGAAGAAGCGCCTATGGAGCAGGCGCCTCTACCGAACACCGCGGTTGCGGTCACGCAACCAGCGGCCGGCAAGGAGCCGCCATTCAAGGACGGCGAGAAGTAGCCCGCCGCAACATCAAGCCGGCTTTGCATGTTTGCCGATACGGCCGAGATGGGTGAAGCCAAATCCGGTTGAGTATTTCAGCCCGTAGCCGAGCGCGCGGTCGATGCCGATATGGGCCATCCAGATCATCGCGATGGAAAGCGCGAGCGGCGAGGAAAGCGCAAATCCGGCAACCATCAGGCTCACCGGCGCCATGTAGCTGTGCGCGGCATTGTAGACGATGGCACCTGGCTTCGAGCCCGCGAGATAGGCCGCAAAACTCAGATCGGGCGCCAGGAACAGAATGGCGTAAACCAGCCACGATCCATCCCAGACCGCGTAAAGCAGCGTCATGCCGGCAAACAGCGTCAGTCCCTCCAACCGGAGGAGCGTTCGCACTCCGCCGGTCACGGCGCCTGCGTTTTCCGTGCATGCGGTATCGGCCATCGGCTTCGCCTCCGTTGAAGTTGCGGATATATCGTTTGCCGGGCAGGGCTGCCAGATGCCGGCAGGGCGTTTCCCGCCGACATCGGTGCTTTTAGTCATCCTTAATTAATTGCTTTCAGAGTTATGCATCGAAGGATCCGAGATCGTTGATGCAGTTCAAGTTTGCAACGCCCGACGTGATCAAATCGGTCACCCAGCGTGCTCTGGCTTCCTATTGGGACCAGCTGGCAGCCGGTCGTGCTTTCCCCGCTTTCACCGAGTTCAACCCCGAGGCAAGCGGCCACGATCCGAAGCAGCTCGTGGTGTGGAATATCGAGGGCGCGGGCCGTCTG
>DASSGM010000128.1:0-11761 GCA_035693465.1 Bradyrhizobium sp.
CTGCGGCGCGTAGAGCGCAAAGTGCCCGTGCTGGCCGAGCATCGGACCAAGCCCGCCCATCTGCCACATCACCCATTGCACCACCCTGGATCGGCCGCGCATGTCGTTCGACAAAAAACGCCCGGTCTTTTCGGCCAGATAGATCAGGATCGCGCCGGTCTCGAATACCGAAAACGGCCCACCGCCATCGGGCGGCGCATGGTCCACGATCGCCGGAATCCGGTTGTTCGGGCTGATCGCGAGAAACTCCGGCTTGAACTGATCGCCGGCCCGGATGTTGACGGGGATGACCTTGTAGGGAATGCCGACTTCCTCCAGCATGATCGAGATTTTCCAGCCGTTCGGCGTCGGCGCGTAATAGAGGTCGATCATGGGATCATCCTGATGGAAGCTGCCGGCATCCTAGCCCGCGGCGCCATCCCGTTCCAGCGCTGCAGCGGTCTTGTGGGGCGCATGGCGGACATGGCACACAGGCGCATAACCAGAAACGACCGGGAGGCCCAGATGCTGTTTCCAACCACGATCGCCGGCTCGCTGCCGAAACCGGAATGGCTGGCCGAACCCAATACGCTGTGGGCGCCCTGGAAGTCGTCAGGTGATCAACTGGCGCGCGCCAAGCGCGACGCCACCGTGCTGGCGCTGAAACTGCAGGAGGATGCCGGACTCGACATCGTCACCGAAGGCGAGCAGTCGCGCCAGCATTTCGTCCATGGCTTTCTCGAGAAGATCGAGGGCATCGATTTCGCCCACAAGGTCGAAATGGGAATCCGCAAAGACCGCTACAAGGCGATGGTGCCGCAGGTGGTGGCGCCGCTGCGACTGAAGGGCCGCGTCCATGCCGAGGAGGCCCGCATCGCCCGCACCCACACCACGCGCCAGCTGAAATTTACCCTGCCCGGCCCGATGACCATCGTCGACACCATCGCCGACCAGTATTACGGCGACCGCATCAAGATGGCGTTCGCCTTTGCCGGACTGCTCAACGAGGAGGCCAGGGCGTTGCAGGCCGACGGCGTCGACGTGATCCAGTTCGATGAGCCCGCCTTCAATGTCTACATGGACGAGGTCAACGACTGGGGCATTAAAGCGCTGGAGCGCGCCGCCGAGGGCCTGGCCTGCGCCACCGCCGTGCACATCTGCTACGGTTACGGCATCAAGGCCAATACCGACTGGAAGCAGACGCTGGGAGCTGAGTGGCGACAGTACGAGGAAATCTTTCCGGCGATCGCCAAAAGCCCGATCCAGCAGGTCGCAATCGAATGCCGCAATTCGCACGTGCCGCTTGAACTGCTTGGGCTACTCACCGGCAAGGTCGTTCAGGCCGGGGTGATCGACGTCGCCAGCGATCTGGTCGAGACCGCGGAGGATGTCGCCGGCGTGATCGACGCCGTCTCGAAATTCGTGCCGAAGAGCAACATCGTCGCCACCACCAATTGCGGCATGGCGCCAATGCATCGCGATATCGCCGAAGCCAAACTGATGGCGCTCGGCACAGGCGCCAAGCTGGCGAGGCTGAAGTTCGGGTAAGGTCGCTTTGCTTTTCCAGCGTCATGGCCGGGCTTGTCCCGGCCATCCACGTCTTGACCTCTGTTAGAGAAGAAAGGCGTGGATGCCCGGGACAAGCCCGGGCATGACGAAAAGGTACGTCGAAGCTCACACCATCAGCTCCAGCGCGCTCTTATGCAGCACCGGCCGGTAGCCCGCCAGCAATGCACGCAATGTCGAGGGCGGCGTCAGCAGCATGGCATCCTTGACCGCGTCTTGCGCTTTGTAATAGCCGGCGGGCGACCACAATAACGCCCGGCCCTGCACGATCAGAAAACTTTTCGCGCCTTCCTGCACCATCGCGCCGTCAGGCATTCCGCCAAGGACACCGGAAGTGGGTGCAATCGCTTCTTGCCGCCGGAAAGCCGTTCGCGATGAAGCACGGCGTCGATGTCGCGCGCCAGGACGTGCCTGACGCCGTTGCTCTCTTCCCACGCCGCGCGAAATCTGACGGCGTCGTCGCGGCGGCAGAAGAAGCACGGCCGATGTCCCGCCGCGAGCGCGGTCGCCTCATCGAGAAAGAACAGCTCGGTCCAGCTGCGGCCTCCCATCACCTCGCGCCGGCGGCCTTTGAATTCGCAGACGCAAGTGAGCCAGGCCTGGCTCGCCCAGCGCCGCGTGAGCGTCCTGGTTGCGGGGTCGTGGATGATGCCGCGATTTCCGGTGAACATTCCGCGATGCGGGGTAGCGATGATGTCGCCTGTTGGTGTGACGCGGTTTTGCAACGGCATGGCTAAGCCCGATGTTCAGCCGCACCGTCATTGCGAGGAGCGCGGGCGACGAAGCAATCCAGACTCGTCGTTCCGGGATGGTGCGTTAGCACCAGACCTCAGATGTGCAATTGCACATCGGGGAATCTCGAGATTCCGGGTTCGATGCTTCGCATCGCCCCGGAATGACAGCCGTATCACGCTGCGCCGTCGCGGATCGGCGGCTGGAACGAGAGCGCGGTATCCCAGGGAAAGAAGATCCAGGTGTCTTGCGACACCTCGGTGATAAAGGTGTCGACCAGCGGTCGTCCTTGCGGCTTGGCGTAGACCGCCGCGAAATGCGCGTCCGGGATCATGTCGCGCACCAACCGCCCGGTCTTGCCGGTGTCGACGAGGTCATCGACGATCAATAGTCCCTTGCCGGTGCCGCCGCCGAGTCTCGCGACGTCGGCTGAAATGCCTTTCAGCACCTTCAGGTCCGCCTGCTTGGTATGATCGTAACTGGCAATGCAGACGGTATCGATGATGCGCACGCCGAGTTCGCGCGCGACGATGGCCGCCGGCACCAGCCCGCCGCGGGTGATCGCGATCACGGCATGAAACGGCCCGACTTCATTGAGCCGCCAGGTCAACGCCCGGCAATCCCGGTGAAACTGGTCCCATGAGACCGGAAAGGCCTTGCCCGCCCGCTCCGCCGCGCTGAGCTCGGGATGCTGCGCCATCATCATGCTCCTACATTTTGCGAATGACGGCAGTGGCCGTCGCGGTCGCGACGATCTTGTCGTTCTGGAACAATTCACTGCTTAGCTGGCAAATTTCCTTGCCACGCAATACCACGCGTCCCACACCTTTCAACGACCCTACCTTGGCCGGCCGATGAAACTGCACGTTCAAATTCAGAGTTGGCGCGAATTCCCCGGCGTCCAGTGTGGCTGTCAGCGCCGGTCCCATGGTGTCGTCGAGCATGGCCGCAAGAAATCCGCCCTGCACGTTTCCTGCGGGGTTCAGGAATTCCGGTTTTGCTTCGAATTTGACTTCGACGATGCCGCGCTCGCCATCGATCTGAACGAACTCGATGCCCAGCGTCTTGGCGCAAGGAGGCGGCGGCAGCCGGCCATCTACGAATTTCCAGAAAAACGAATTCTTGTCCACGACGCTGCTCTCGCTTTGTCTTGAATGATCGATCCGCTATCGGACCACGTTCAATCCCGCCAGCATCTCCTTTACCGCGGCCATCGCGGCATTGAGCTTTTCGGGATCGCGCGAGCGAACGACCAGATTGGTGTTCGGCTTCTTGTCTTCATCGAGGAACGGATAGCTGCCGATGATGGTGTCGGGATGGGCGTTGGCGATTTCGCGCAAGGGACCGCCGATGTCGCCTTCCCTCGCATTGGCCCGGACCGAGTCCGACAGCATGCGCACCCCCGACTTCAGCTTCGGCGCGACAATGTCCATCATCGCCTGCATGATCGACGGCACCCCCGCCATGACGATGACATTGCCGATCTTGAAGCCGGGCGCCAGAATCGTCGCGCTCTGGATCAGTTCGGCGCCATCGGGAATCCGCGCCATGCGCAGCCGCGCCTCATTCAATTCGCCCGGGTTTTGAAAGCGCTCGCGGAACCGCGCCACCACCTCCGGATGATGATCGATGCCGACGCCGAACGCCTTGGCCACCGCATCGCCGGTGATGTCGTCATGGGTCGGTCCGATGCCGCCGGTGGTGAAGACGTAAGTGTAGCGATCGCGCAGCGCATTCAGCGCCGCGATGATGTCGGCCTCGTCGTCGGCGACGACCCGGACCTCCTTGAGATCGATTCCGATATTGGTCAGGTATTCCGCGATAAAACCGATGTTCTTGTCCTTGGTCCGCCCGGACAGGATCTCGTCGCCGATCACCAGGATTCCCGCGGTGACGATCTCAGTCATGACTTTTCCTCGCCCTTCCTTATCGTGACCTTGCCCAGCCAACACCTTGAAGTCACGAGGTTTTGCTGCCGAAATAAGCACTGAACAGCCATTTTTTCAGGCAGCGCAACGACCGTCCAGACCAAACGCTCTCCGACAATGCATATCGCGCTGGCCCGAGCCTTGCTACCATCCCTTTGAATCATGCACTGTCCCGCATGGCCTCGAAAAATCGTCGGGATATATGGCAGTTGCTTTCGATGAAATGAACGGCCCTGACGGCAACCTCCGTCCGGCCTATCAGGAACTCTCCCGCTGGCTGAAGGAGACGCCGCCGGACGCCCTGGAATATCGTCGTCAGGAAGCGGAGCTTTTGTTTCGCCGGATCGGCATCACCTTTGCCGTCTATGGCGACGCCGAAGCCCAGGAACGGCTGATTCCCTTCGACGTTATCCCGCGGATCATGTCGGCAAAGGAATGGGCGATCCTCGAAAAAGGTCTGAAGCAGCGGGTGCGCGCGCTCAACATGTTCCTGCGCGACATCTATCACGGCCGCGAGGTGCTGCGCGCCAATGTCATTCCCGACGACCTGATCTTCCAGAATCCGGTGTTCCGCCCCGAGATGAACGGCCAGAATGTGCCGCACGATGTCTACGTCCACATCGCCGGCATCGACATTGTCCGCGTCAACCCGGAAAACTTCTTCGTGCTCGAGGACAACGCGCGCACGCCCTCCGGGGTGTCCTACATGCTGGAAAACCGCGAGATCATGATGCGGCTGTTTCCCGACCTGTTTGCCCGCCACCGCGTGGCACCGGTGGAAAGGTATCCGGACGAACTGTTGGCGGCGCTACGGTCGGTGGCGCCGCTCAGCGCCGCGGCCGAGCCGACGGTGGCCTTGATGACGCCTGGCGTCTACAACTCCGCCTATTACGAGCATTCCTTTCTGGCCGACAAACTCGGCATCGAACTGGTGGAGGGCCGCGACCTCATCGTCAAGAACGACGAGGTGTTCATGCGCACCACCGAGGGCCTGAAACGCGTCGACGTGATTTACCGCCGCGTCGATGACGACTTCCTCGATCCCCTCACCTTCCGCCCGGATTCGGCGCTCGGCGTACCCGGGCTGATGTCGGCCTATGCCGCCGGCAACATCACGCTCGCCAACGCGGTCGGGACCGGCATCGCCGACGACAAGGCGGTCTACTCCTACATGCCCGAGATCGTGAAATTCTATCTCGGCGAAGAGCCGGTCCTGAAGAATGTGCCGACCTGGCGCTGCCGCGAACCAAAGGATCTGGCCTACGTTCTCGATAATCTCGCTGAACTGGTAGTGAAGGAAGTGCATGGCTCCGGCGGCTACGGCATGCTGATTGGACCGGCCGCAACCAAGGCCACGATCGAAGCGTTCCGCGACAAGCTCAAGCGCGAGCCCGAAGGCTTCATCGCCCAGCCGACGCTAGCGCTGTCGACCTGCCCGACTTGCACCGAATCCGGCCTGGCGCCGCGCCACGTCGATCTGCGGCCGTTCGTGCTGACCGGAAGCCGTCACGTCACTATCGTGCCGGGCGGCTTGACGCGGGTGGCGCTGAAGGAAGGCTCGCTGGTGGTGAATTCGAGCCAGGGCGGCGGCACCAAGGACACCTGGATACTGGATGAATAGATGTCTGGAATTGAGCAGGCCCGCGCCCTTCCTTGACCCGTCCACGCAGGGGAAGATGGAAAAAGACTGAAGTCACGCATGCTGTCGCGCACCGCCGAAAACCTGTACTGGCTGGCCCGCTACGTCGAGCGCGCGGAATATCTTGCGCGCACCATCGATGCGACGCTGCGCGTTACCGCGCTTCCCGCCACCTATATCGGCAAGACCAACGAGTGGGATTCGGCGCTGTTGACCGCCGGCGTCAGCGCAAGTTTCTACAAAGCCTATGAGGAAGCCAACGAACGCAACGTGGTGGACTACCTTTCCTTCTCGCCCGACAATTCCTCCTCGATCCGCAACTGCATTGAGAATGCGCGGCTCAACTCGCGATCGGTGCGCACCGCGCTGACCAGCGAAATGTGGGACACCATCAACTCGGCCTGGATCGAACTTCAGGAAGTCTGGTGCAAGGGCACCAAGACCCGCGAGCAACTGGCAAGGTTCTTGCGGTTCGTGCAGGAAACCTCGCTGCGGTTCGACGGCTCGGCCTATCGCACCATGCTGCGCAACGACGCCTACTGGTTTTCCCGGCTTGGAGTACATCTCGAGCGCGCCGACAACACCGCCCGTATCCTCGACGTGAAATATCACGTGCTGCTGCCCGAGGAGGAACATGTCGGCGGACCGCTCGATTACTATCAATGGACCTCGATCCTGCGCTCGGTCTCGGCGCTGACTGCGTATCATTGGGTCTATCGGGAGACGCTTAAACCGTGGCTGATCGCCGACCTCTTGATCCTCAACGATACGCTGCCGCGCTCGCTGGCCAGCTGTTACGGCAATCTGGTGCGCAATCTCGACCAGATCGGCGTCGCCTATGGCCGCCAGGGCGCCGCGCAGCGCCATGCCCGCGGCGTCCGCAATCGGCTGGAGCACAGCCACATGGACGATATCTTCCAGCATGGCGTGCACGAATTCATCCAGGAATTCATTACTGACAATTCCAGGCTCGGCGAAATCATCACCAAACAATATTTGGTTTAGAGACTTGAGCATGAGCAAAATCAGACACCGTCATGGCCGGGCTCGTCCCGGCTATCCACGTCTTGCTTTTCGGCAGTGGTCAAGAAAGGAAGACGTGGATGCCCGGGCCAAGCCCGGGCATGACGATCTTTGTGTATCGCCCGAACTCTAGCTCTATCCTGGTACGTCATGCGCCTGCGAATTGCCCATTCCACCAGCTATCGCTACGAACCGCCGGCCACCGGCGTCATTCAAATTCTGCGGATGACGCCCGGCAGCCATGACGGGCAATACGTCGCGGAATGGCAGATCGATGTCTCCACCGATTCGCGGCTCGACGTGCATCAGGATGCGTTCGGCAATATCACGCATGTGCTGACCGAGGGACCGATCGCCGATCTCACCATCACCGTCGAGGGCCTGATCGAGACCCACGACACCGGCGGCGTGCTCAGGGGCACTGACGAGCGCTTTCCGCCGAGCCTGTTCCTGCGCTCGACGTCATTGACCGAGGTCAATCCGGCGATGGCGACATTTTCGCGCGAATTGCGGGCGGAATCCGAAGACGACGTGCTCGGGTTTCTGCATGCGCTGATGATGCAGATCAACGAGCACATGATCTTTGACGAAGACCCCACCAACAGCGGCACCTCGGCGGTCGAAGCCTTCGGCCTGAAGCGCGGGGTGTGCCAGGACTACGCGCATATCTTCATCGCCTGCGCGCGCTCCGGCGGCGTACCGGCGCGCTTTGTTGCCGGACATTTCCTGCGCTCCGATGGCATGGTCAATCAGCAGGCCGGCCACGCCTGGGCGGAAGCCTTCGTGCCGGATCTCGGCTGGGTCGGCTTCGATCCTGCAAACGGCATCTGCACCACCGACGCGCATGCCCGCGTCGCCATCGGGCTGGATTATCTCGGCGCCGCTCCGGTGCGCGGCACCCGCTATGGCGGCGGCACCGAAACCCTCTCGGTGGCGGTCAAGGTTGATCAGGTTGGACGGCAGAGCCAATGGCAGAGCCAGTCGTGAAACGAGCGTCATTCCGGGATGCGCCTCGCGCCGGAATCTATAATCCCGATCGTGGTTATGGATTCCGGACTCGCACGGAGCCCGTCATCGGGCCGCGCTTCGCGCGACCCGTTGGCGCGCCCCGGAATGACCTAGAATCTACTTGTCCAGCCAGACTTCCTCGAACCGCAGGTTGTTGTATTGGCTGTTTTCGTGCGGTTTGAAATTCTTCACGTAAGGCTGCCAGCAGTTGCCGGCCACGCCGGAGAGAATGATCGGGCGAGCCGCGTCGTCGACAAGAAGACGCTCGATAGCCCAGACGATTTTCCTGCGTTTCTCCTTGTCCGGTTCGCTCGATTGCGCTGACAGCAGCCTGTCCACCTCGGCATTGCAGTATTGCGTATAGTTGCGTTCCGATTTGCACGAATAGTTCTCGACAATATTGCCGTCGGGATCATCGACGCTGACGCCAGTTACGTTTAATCCGATCGTGTAATCCTTCCTGGCGAGCCTCGCGTACCATCGCGGCGTATCGAGGATATCCAGCTCGCCGACGATATAGATCTTCTTGAGTTGATCGGTCAGGATCACCGCGGGATCGCGATAGGCCGGAAGGTTTCTCGTTTGAATCTTGATCAGCAGCGGATTGGCATCGTTGTAGCCGAGCTTCTGCATGATCGCTTGCGCTTCCGCGATGTTCTTTTCGCTGTCGGGACCATACCCCGTCAGGGACGCCACCATTTCCGGCGGCAACCCCCATTCGCCAACAGGCTTCGGCAGCATTGCCCCTCCCATCAGCCCCAAACCTTCCATCAAGATGGAATTGAATGCTTTGCGGTCGATTGCGAGCGACATCGCCTTGCGAATTTCGGGATTGTCGAACGGCGGATTGACGCGATTGACCATCAGGTTGATTTGCGTTCCCGTGGTTATCATCTCGCAGATCGCTTTCGGCGCGCGCGCTTTTACATCCTTGATCAAGGGGACGCTGACATCCGACGGAAAGGTGATATCGAAATCGCCGGTCGCGAAAGCCAGCATTCGCGTGGCCCGGCTGTCGATCATCCTGAAAGTGATCTCGTCGAGATAGGGGCGGTCCTTTTTCCAGTAATCAGGATTGCGCACGAGACGGATGGAGTCGCCACGCTTGAACTCGACGAATTTGAACGGCCCGGTGCCGACCGGCCTGGTGCGCATCGTCGCTTGCGGGACGTGGCACGGATAAACAGCTGAAAAAGCGCTCGCGAGCAGCACCGGCAGGCTGGGTTGCGGCTCGCTCAGCTCGAATGTGGCCTCGTAATCGCCATTGACGTTGACGTCCTGCAGTTTCGAGTACCAAACCCGGCGTGGGTTGCGGTGAAAATCCGCAACATCGCCCTTGCCAATCAGCATCCGCCAGGTGCATTGCACGTCGCTGGCGGTAAATGGCTTGCCATCATGCCATTTCACGCCCTGCCGCAGCTTGAAGGTCAGTTTGGTATTGGTTGAGTCCCAGGACCAGCTTTCAGCCAGATCGGGGATTACGGTATCCAGGCTCTCGTGGGGCTTGAACGGATCGAAAACCACCAGGTTGTTGAACACGGCCGCAAACGGCGTCACCGAAGCGATGGTCGATTCCTCAAGCAATGAGGTGCTGGGCGGATTGTCGTTGTGATAGAGCCGCAATGTGCCGCCCCTTTTCTGTGCGGCCGCGGGCGTTGTGGCCACTAGCGCAATACAAAGCAGCGCGATGGAGGTAACTTTTGACCTGGCTGATAGCCGGCAGGCGCCCATTTTGGCCTCCAACGTTTTTCGTTTTTTATAGAACTGCCACCGGGCGGGCGCAATGTTGCGGTTGGTAATCGCAACCGTCAGCCAGTCGTCATTCCGGGACACGCGTCTTCGCGTGGGCCTCAGATGTGCAATTGCACATCGGGGAATCTCGAGATTCCGGGTTCGGGCGCCGCGCCCCCGGAATGACGTCAGGATTTCAATACTCACAACTCCGGTAGTTCGAAGCCTCGCAGGCCTCTGCCATCTCGCGCGCCTGCGCAAGTTCCTCAGGTTTCATGGTTTGCGACACCTCGCGCAACTCCACCTTTGCGGTAGCGTCGCCGCGCGACGCCGCACGGCTGAACCAAACAAATGCGCGCACCGAATTGCGCGCCACCCCTTGTCCCCTGCGGTACATCACCCCGAGCAGGTTTTGGGCCTTCGCATTGCCCTGTTCGGCGAGCGGCCGAAACAGCCGGATCGCCGGCACATAGTCGCCGCGGTTATAGGCGGCCATGCCGTCCTCCCAGGGGCCCGCAACAGCGCCCGCGATGCCCAGAATTTGCACGCCGATGATCAAGCCGCCAAAGATCATTTGCTTTTTCATGCACCGCTCCGCCCCTGGACTCGACAGGTCGTTATCTAGCCGGTCGATACCGGCCGCGCCACTGCGGAATCGCCGCGAAGCGCGACAGTAATGCCCGAATGGGGTTGGAGGCTGCAGCGAAATTGGCTAGTAATTCTCGCCGTCTGATGCGTTCGAGGACCCGAGAATGACCTATTGCTGCGGAGTTTTGGTGCGGGACGGGCTGGTCATGATCGCGGACACCAGGACCAATGCCGGTCTCGACAACGTCTCGACCTTTCGCAAACTCCATATCTTCACCAAGCCAGGCGAGCGGATCATGGCGGTCGCCAGCGCCGGCAATCTGGCTATCAGCCAGTCGGTGCTGTCGACGCTGACTGAGGGGCTTGAAGACCCGCACTCCGGCGAGGTCGAAACCCTCTTGAACGCGCCGACCATGTTCCAGGCGGCACAGCGTATCGGCCGGGCGATCCGCGCGGTCCACGCCACCGAGGGCATCGCGCTGCAGTCCGAGGACATCAATTTCGACGTGTCGTTTTTGTTCGGCGGCCAGATCAAGGGGTCGCGGATGCGGCTGTTCATGGTCTACCCCGCCGGCAATTTCATCGAATGCACCACTGATACGCCTTACCTGCAGATCGGCGAGCACAAATACGGCAAGCCGGTGCTCGACCGCGCCATGCACTACGATGTCGAGCTCTATGAAGCGCTCAAGACCAGCCTGATCTCGATGGATTCGACGATGCGCTCCAATCTCGGCGTCGGCTTGCCGATCGATGTGCTGGTGGTGCGCAACGACGTCTGCGAAGCCGATCTCAATCACCGCATTGAAGCGGGCGAGCCGTATTTTCACGATCTGCGCTCGCGCTGGTCGGCGGCGCTGCGCGCGGCGCATCAGAATATTCCAAGACCACCCTACAAGCGTGAGACCGAAGCAAAAACATAAAGGCGGGAAACCAAATGACCCAGGCAGGAAACAAAATAGCTCTCGTGACCGGCGCCGGCACCGGTGTCGGACGTGCGGCATCGCTGGCGCTGATGACAGCCGGATTTACCGTGGTGCTGGCCGGGCGGCGCGTGGACAAGCTCGAGGAAACCAAAAAGCTCGGCGAGAATTTTGGCAAGGGCCTTGCCGTTTCAGCCGATATGACCGATCCCGGATCGATTGCCGCGCTGTTTGCCAAGGTCATGGACGTCTACGGCCGGCTCGATGTTCTCTTCAACAACGCCGGCATGGGCGCGCCGCCGGTGCCGTTCGAGGATTTGAGCCTGGCGCAGTGGCAGGCGGTGGTGTCAACCAATCTCACCGCGCCTTTCCTGTGCACGCAGCACGCGTTCCGGATCATGAAGGACCAGACTCCGCGCGGCGGCCGCATCATCAACAACGGCTCGATTTCGGCGCACGCGCCGCGGCCATTCTCCGCGGCCTACACTTCCACCAAGCATGCCATCACCGGCCTCACCAGGGCGACCAACCTCGATGGCCGCGCCTACGACATCGCGGTCGGACAGATCGACATCGGCAACGCCGCGACCCCGATGACGGAGCGCATGGTCGATGGCGTGCTGCAGCCCGACGGCCGCAAGATT
>DASSGM010000129.1:0-6143 GCA_035693465.1 Bradyrhizobium sp.
CTCAACGGATTGCACGATGCCGCCAACTCGATCGCGACCATCGTCTCGACGCGGGTGCTGCGGCCGCACTACGCGGTGTTCTGGGCGGCGTTCTTCAACTTCGTCGCCTTCATGGTGTTTGGGCTCAACGTCGCTCACACCATCGGCACCGGGATCGTCGAGCCCAGCATCATCGATGCGCAGGTTATTTTCGCGGCGTTAATCGGCGCCATCGCCTGGAACCTGATCACCTGGGGATTGGGGATACCGTCCTCCAGTTCGCATGCCCTGATCGGAGGACTGGTCGGGGCTGGAATGGCCAAGGGCGGAATTTCGGTAGCGGTCTGGAGCGGGCTGTCGAAAACGCTGCTCGCCATCGTGCTGTCGCCGCTGGTCGGATTTTTGCTCGCGATGGTGCTGGTCGCGATTGTCTCCTGGGCGTCGGTACGCTCGACGCCGTTCGCGGTCGATCGCGCCTTCCGCATCCTGCAATTCGTCTCGGCGTCGCTGTATTCGCTGGGCCATGGCGGCAATGATGCACAAAAGACCATGGGCATCATCGCGGTGCTGCTGTTTTCACAAGGATACCTCGGCGACCATTTCGAGGTACCGTTCTGGGTGGTGCTGTCGTGCCAGGCGGCGATGGCACTGGGCACCCTGATGGGCGGCTGGCGGATCGTCCGCACCATGGGCCTGCGGATCACAAGGCTGACGCCAATGCAGGGATTTTGCGCGGAAACCGGCGGCGCCGCGACGCTGTTCATGGCGACCTGGCTCGGGGTTCCCGTCTCGACCACCCATACCATCACCGGCGCCATCGTCGGTGTCGGCGCCGCGCGGCGGGTCTCGGCGGTGCGCTGGAACGTGGCAAGTTCGATCGTCTATGCCTGGGTGATTACCATCCCGGCCGCAGCCGCCGTTGCGGCGCTGACATATTGGTCAGTGTGGTTGGTGCGCTAGGCGAACGGCCCGCGAACTGGAGTTCCGCCGCACCAATCCATATATGGGATGCGCCGATCCTGCTTGATCCGGCCCGGTTTCCCTGCCAAACGCTCAGCCCCATGTCCGACCTCGCCATTGCAACCGAATCGCCGTCCCGCTCGCCGCTTTCCGCCGAGGTCGCGCGCCGGCGGACTTTTGCGATCATCTCGCATCCGGACGCCGGCAAGACCACGCTCACCGAGAAGCTCTTGCTGTTCGGTGGCGCGATCAATCTCGCAGGCCAGGTCAAGGCCAAGGGCGAACGCCGCAACACCCGTTCCGACTGGATGAAGATCGAGCGCGAGCGCGGCATCTCGGTGGTGACCTCGGTGATGACCTTCGAATTCGAAGGGCTGGTGTTCAACCTTCTGGATACGCCGGGTCATGAGGATTTTTCCGAAGACACCTACCGCACCCTGACCGCGGTCGATTCCGCCGTCATGGTGATCGACGCCGCCAAGGGCATCGAGGCGCGGACGCGGAAGCTGTTCGAGGTATGCCGTCTGAGGGACATTCCCATCATCACCTTCATCAACAAGATGGACCGCGAGAGCCGCGACACTTTCGATCTCCTGGATGAGATCGAGAAGACGCTGGCGCTCGACACCGCGCCGATGACCTGGCCGGTCGGCCGCGGCCGCGATTTTCTCGGCACCTACGATGTCGCCAATGGCGGCGTGCGGCTGCTCGAAGGCGGCGGTGCCAAGACCGGCGCGGCGCAACAGATCGATATCGCCGAGCTTGCCGGCCGCAATGCCAATCTCGACGTTGCGGCGATCAAGGACGAACTCGCGCTGGTATCCGAAGCCTGCAAGCCGTTCGAACTCGAAGCTTTTCGCGAGGGCCACCTGACGCCGGTATATTTCGGCAGTGCCTTGCGCAACTTCGGCGTCGGCGATCTGCTCGAAGGCCTTGGCCGTTTCGCCCCGCCGCCGCGCGCGCAGGACAGCAATCTGCGCAAGGTCGAGGCCGCGGAGCCGCGGATGAGCGCCTTTGTGTTCAAGATCCAGGCCAATATGGACCCGAACCATCGCGACCGCATCGCGTTTGCCCGGCTATGCTCGGGAAAACTCAGCCGCGGCATGAAGGCAAGACTGGTGCGGACCGGCAAGAACATGTCGCTCTCCAGTCCGCAGTTCTTCTTCGCGCAGGATCGCGCGCTGGCGGACGAGGCCTTTGCCGGCGACGTCGTCGGCATCCCCAATCACGGCACGTTGCGGATCGGCGACACCCTGACCGAAGGCGAGGACCTCACTTTCGTCGGCGTGCCGAGCTTCGCACCGGAAATCGTCCGCCGGGTGCGGCTGGCCGATGCGATGAAGGCGAAGAAGCTGAAAGAGGCCTTGCAGCAGATGTCGGAGGAGGGCGTGGTGCAGGTGTTTCGGCCGCGCGACGGCGCGCCGGCCCTGGTCGGCGTGGTCGGCCCGCTGCAGCTCGATGTGCTCAAGGCGCGGCTCGATGCCGAATATGCCCTGCCGGTCGAATTCGAGGCCAGCGAGTTTCAACTGGCGCGCTGGATTTCATCCGACGATAACAAGAAGCTCGACGCGTTCATCGCGGCCAACGGTTCCGGCATCGCCGACGATGTCGACGGCGATCCGGTGTTCCTGGCCAAAAATGAATTCTATCTCGGCTATACCAGCGAGCGGGCCGAGGGCATCACATTCTCCAGCATCAAGGATGTGAAGAAAAAGACGTGAGGCGGGCGCTGCTTCACCCATGACCGTTATACTCCGCGAAAGCGGAGTATCCAGTACGCCGCGGCCTTTCGATTGATCACTGGCGTTCTGGAATACTGGATCGCCCGGTCAAGCCGGGCGATGACACTGGGGCAATGTTCGTCGTGGGACTCTGGGCGAAAACGCGCGGATGTGAACGAAACCAGGCTTGATAGGGCCTGCCGTGGGCATCATTTTTCCTTTAACATTTCAATCCTGTTGCATTCGAAGGCTGGCTTTATGCTCCGGCGCATCCTTCTCTCTGTGATCGTTGCCGTTGCGGCGTTGACGGTGGTTGACGCGGCCAATGCCCGGCACCGCCGTCACATCGACGCCACGCCGTTTTCACATGCGCCCTGCAGCGTGTTGGATGGCGAGCCGTGCACGCCGTCGTTCTGCAGCGTATTCAATCACGGACCCTGCATTCCCGAGATCGATTACCCCTATGGCGAAAATCTGCAGCTCACGGTCGAGAGCGTCCCTTCGCGTGACGACGCCGCAAAATACCAGAAGCCTGACCATGATCTCGCGACTATCGGAGACCTGTTCGCGGCGCTGCGGTCCTGCTGGTCGCCGCCGCCGGCTGACGTTGCGCGCCAGGGCATGCAGATGACGGTGCGCTTTAGTTTCAAGCGATCGGGCGAGATCATCGCAACTCCGCGCGTGACCTATGCCACGGCAGGCGTGCCTGCAGATGTCCGCGACACCTATCTGAAGGCAATCAACGCTTCGCTTGATTCCTGCGCGTCACTGAAATTCACCGACGAACTGGGCGGTGCGATCGCCGGGCGGCCGATCGCGATCCGCTATGTCGATAACAGGGATTGGGCAAGCAGTCCGCAACGCCGTGAGCGGTAACCGTCGTTGCCGGGCTCGACCCGTCAACCCATCTTTCGTCAAATAGGTTTATTCGTGAAGATTGTCTGCTGCCGCGGACGATCGATGCGCGAGGTCAAGCCCGCGTACGACGAATGAAGGTGCCGGGCCGTCCAGGTTCAAGGGCGGCCAGTGCGTATTAACGCATTGCGGCTTGAGCCCGTAAAATGCTACGCGAGGGTCGGAAGGCCTGACCTGCAACGGAGGACATCATGGGACTGCTGGTGATGATCCTGGGGCTGGTCCTGTTCCTCGGCGTCCACACGCTCACCACCCAGCGGGAGCTGCGCGCGAGCGTAATCGCGTCAACAGGCGAGGCCGGTTACAAGATCAGCTATGCGCTGGTCTCGCTCGCAGGCCTTGCGCTGATCGTCTGGGGTTTTGCGCATTATCGCGCCACTGGCATGTGGGAGGTCTGGAGCCCACCGACGGTGCTCAAGCACATCGCGGCGGCGCTGGTGCTGCCCGCGGTCATCCTGGTGGTGGCAGCCTATATCCGCGGACGCATCTACACCGCATTGAAGCATCCGATGCTGGCCGGCATCAAGCTGTGGGCGGCGGCGCATCTGCTCGCCAACGGCGATCTCGGCTCGATCATCCTGTTCGGCTCGTTTCTGGGCTGGGCGGTATACGACCGGATCTCGCTCAAACATCGTGCTGACGCCGGGGGGCCGCCGATCCCGGTCGGCGGGCCCACCAACGACCTGATTGCGGTTGCGGTCGGGATCGTCGCCTATCTGGCCCTGGCTTTCGCGTTTCATCCCGTGGTGATCGGCGTCCCGGTGTTCGGAGTTTAGAATGTCCGTCCCATCGGCCATCAAGCGCAAGACCGCGCCGGATATTCGCGCCCGCAAGGACGGCGAGCCGATCGTGATGCTGACGTCGTATCACGCGCATACCGCGGCACTCGTCGACCGCCATTGCGACGTCATTTTGGTCGGCGATTCCCTTGGCAATGTGATGCATGGTTTCGAGACCACGGTGCCGGTGACGCTCGACATGATGATCCTGCAGGGACGCGCCGTGATGCGCGGCTCGCAACATGCGCTGGTCGTGGTGGACATGCCGTTCGGTTCGTATGAGGCCTCAAAGGAACAGGCGTTTCATTCCGCGGCGAGAATCTTGAAGGAAACTCATTGCGGCGCGGTGAAACTCGAAGGCGGCGCGCGGATGGCGGAGACCATCGCATTTCTGGTCCAGCGCGGCATTCCCGTGATGGGCCACATCGGCTTGACTCCGCAGTCGATCAATACGCTCGGCGCGTTTCGCGCGCAGGGCCGCGAGGAGAATGACTGGGAGCCGATCGAGAACGACGCCACTGCGATCGCGCAAGCCGGGGCATTTTCGGTGGTGATCGAGGCGGTGGCGGAACCGCTGGCCAGGAAGATCACCGAGACCGTCACCATTCCCACGATCGGCATTGGCGCCAGTGCCGCCTGCGATGGTCAGGTGCTGGTGCTCGAGGATATGCTCGGGCTGTCGCCGCGGACGCCGAAATTCGTCCGCCGCTACGGCGATCTCGGCCCGATGATCGAGGCCGCGATCCAGAGCTATGCGAACGACGTGCGCTCCCGCGCCTTCCCCGGTCCGGAGCATGTCTACGGCATGAAGCAAAGGACCTAAAGACGAGGCGGCGACATGGACTGGTCGCAATACTCGATCCCCGCCATGCAGCTTGAGGCGCGCTTCGGTGATCGCCTGGTGCCGACATTTTGCGCGCGGCCCAAAAGCATCTGGGCGATGGTCTCGGACGCAGCTGCAAGAAATCCGGATGGCGAAGCGCTGGTCTGTGGCGTCAGGCGGATGACCTGGCGTGAAGTGGTGCAACAATCCACGCAAATCGCCGCCGGATTACGAAAAACCGGCCTGCGAAGCGGCGACCGCGTTGCGCTTCTGCTCGGCAACCGCATCGAATTCGCACTCGCGATGTTCGGCGCGGCGCATCTCGGCGCCGTGACGGTCATCCTCTCTACCCGGCAGCAAAGGCCTGAAATAGCCTATGTCCTGACCGATTGCGGTGCCAGGCTGTTGATCTACGAGGCTGCACTGCTCGACCGTTTGCCCGATTCGCGCGATGTTCCCGACTTGGTGCATCGGATTGCGGTCGCTGATGACGAGAGTGCGTCACAGTTTTCCAGTTTGGTCGTGAACGAGCTATTGCAACCGCCCGCAGCCGTCGGCGAAGAAGACACCGCCATGATCCTGTACACGTCCGGCACCACCGGGCGGCCCAAGGGCGCGATGCTCGCGCATTGCAACGTCATCCATTCGGCGATGGTCTATGAGGCCTGCATGAAGCTGACATCGGCGGACCGTTCGATCGCCGCGGTGCCGCTCGCGCATGTGACCGGCGTAGTCGCCAACATCATGAGCATGGTGCGCTGTGCGGGAACGTTGATCATGGTCGCCGAATTCAAGGCCGCGGATTATCTGAAGATCGCCGCGCGAGAACGCGTCACGCAGACCGTGATGGTGCCGGCGATGTATAACCTTTGCCTGCTGCAGGCGGATTTCGACTCCTACGATCTCTCGGCGTGGCGGATCGGAGGATACGGCGGCGCGCCGATGCCGGTCGCGACCATTGAAAAA
>DASSGM010000130.1:0-5357 GCA_035693465.1 Bradyrhizobium sp.
GTTCAGACCATCCGTGGCCGCGCCACGCGCTCGCTCTCGAGCACCGAGCGCGAAGAAATCGCCACCATCGCCAAGGACAAGCCGAATATCGATCTGGAAATCAACTTCGATTACAATTCAGCCGATATCAGCAAGAAGTCACTGCCGTCGGTTCAGGCACTCGGGAAAGCGCTTACCAATCCCGATCTGAAAGGCTCGACCTTCGTTGTCGCGGGTCACACTGACGCTATCGGTAGCGACGCCTTTAACCAGGATCTGTCGGAGCGGCGCGCGGACTCGGTCAAGCGCTATCTGGTCGAAAAGTACAACATTCCCGGCGCTGACCTCGTCACGGTCGGATACGGCGAGACCAAGCTCAAGGACCCGAAGAATCCCAACTCGGAAGTGAACCGCCGCGTGCAAGTCGTTAATATGGCGAACAAGACCACCGCCTCCAAGTGAAGTGGTCACGCTCCACCGTTTAGCTCGTCATGCCCGGCCTTGTGCCGGGCATCCACGTCTTAGCGCATCAAAGCTAGAAAGACGTGGATGGCCGGGGCGAAGCCCGGCCATGACGAAAAGTGACATGATGATGAACGGGATGGTTTGAGGGTGCCGTTTCGATCTAATATCATCCTGCTAGCTACTCCTCCCCACTACTCCAGTTCTGGATTGATCCGGCGATGGCGCTCTCCGATTACCTCAAGCCTGCGTTAGGAGTGGTGGCCGCGGCCGCGTTGGTGGGTGGATGGTATTGGTTTGAGCATCGGCCGCGGCCCGAGGAGAAGGACACGCCGAGCAACGCCCTGGTGATTGTGACCAAAGCCACCAATGCCTGCTTCTCCGATCTGGTGCGAGTCACCGGATTTATCGTGCCGCGCAGGGAGGCGGTGGTCGGGGTCGATCAGGAAGGATCCAAGGTTTCCGACGTTCTGGTTCGAGAAGGCGAAACGGTCACCGAAAATCAGGAACTGGCCCGGCTGACGCCGCCTCCGGCACAGCCCGGCGCCAGCGCAAGGCCGCCCGTGCCGACGTCGTTGCGCGCACCGGCGGCCGGCCTCGTCACCGAGGTCAAGACCATCGCCGGAGCGCCGGCCTCGCCACAGGCCGGGCCGATGTTTCGGATTTCCGTCAACAACGAAATTGAGCTGGATGCCGAAGTGCCGGCGGTCCACATGCTAAAACTCAATCCAGGCGCCACGGCGCGGATAAGCCGGGATAATGCGCCTGACCTGGTGGGACGGGTCAGGCTGGTGTCGCCGCAAATCGATCGCACCACCCAGCTCGGCCATATCAGGATATCGCTGACCAATAATCCCTCGCTCAAGGTCGGCATGTTCGCCCGCGCCAACATCGACGCCAAGCGCAGTTGCGGCGTGGCCATTCCGCGCACCGCCATTGACCATCTGACCGTCCAGGTGGTCAAAGACAATACAGTTGAGACGCGCAGGGTTCGGGTTGGATTGGTCTCCGACACTTCCACTGAGATCCTTGAAGGCCTCGACGTCGGCGAAATCGTGGTGGCGGATGCTGGCTCCTCGCTGCATGACGGCGACCAGATCAAGACCATGTTCGCCGAGGAACTCGATCGAACGCGGGTACGCTGATGGCTATGAATATCTCGGCATGGTCGATCCGAAACCCGCTGCCTTCCGTGGTATTTTCGATCATCCTGCTGGTGCTCGGCTGGGTCAGTTTTACAAAACTCGCCGTGACGCGATTGCCCAGCGCCGACATCCCGGTGATCTCGGTCGCGGTATCGCAGTTCGGCGCCGCCCCCGCCGAGCTTGAATCGCAAGTTACAAAGACCATCGAGGATGGCGTCTCGGGCGTCGAGGGCGTGCGGCACATCTCATCCTCGATCACCGATGGCCTGTCGCTGACCACGATTCAGTTCGCGCTTGAAACCAACACCGACCGGGCGCTCAACGACGTCAAGGACGCCGTCACCCGGGTGCGCGCCAACCTGCCGCAAAACGTCACCGAGCCGCTGATCCAGCGCGTCGACGTGATCGGCTTGCCGATCGTCACCTATGCCGCGATCTCGCCGGGCAAGACGCCGGAGCAGCTGTCCTACTTCGTCGACGACGTCGTCAAACGCGCATTGCAGGGCGTGCGCGGCGTCGCCCAGGTCGAGCGCATCGGCGGTGTCGAGCGCGAAATTCTCGTCTCGCTCGACCCCGACCGGCTGCAGGCCGCGGGGCTGACAGCCGTCAACGTCAGCCAAAGTCTGCGCGGCACCAATGTCGACCTCGCCGGCGGCCGCGCCGAAATCGGCAAGAACGACCAGGCGATCCGGACGCTGGCCGGCGCCAAGACGCTCAACGATCTCGCGGGAACGATGATTCCGCTGTTCGGCGGCGGCGAGGTCCGTCTCGACGACCTTGGCACCGTCACCGACACCATCGCCGACCGTCGCACCTTCGCCCGCTTCAACGGCGAGCCCGTGGTGGCGCTCGGCATCAAACGCTCCAAGGGCGCCAGCGATGTGGTGGTCGCAGCCGCCGTGCAGAAGCGCATCGACGCGCTCAAGGTTGCTTATCCCGACGTCGATCTCAAGCTGATCGACACCTCGGTGGATTTCACCAAGGGCAATTATGAAGCCGCGATCTCCACGCTGTTCGAGGGCGCCATTCTCGCCGTCATCGTCGTGCTTTGGTTCTTGCGCGATATCCGAGCCACCATCATTGCCGCGATCTCGCTGCCGCTGTCGATCTTCCCGGCGTTCTGGGCGATGGACCTTCTCGGGTTCTCGCTGAACCTCGTCAGCTTTCTCGCCATCACGCTTTCGACCGGTATTTTGGTCGACGACGCCATCGTCGAGATCGAAAACATCGTGCGCCACATGCGAATGGGCAAGTCGCCCTACCGCGCCGCGCTGGAAGCCGCCGACGAAATTGGCCTGGCGGTCATCGCGATCTCGCTGACCATCATCGCGATCTTCGCGCCGGCAAGCTTCATGTCGGGCATCGCCGGGCAGTTCTTCAAGCAATTCGGCATCACGGTTTCGGTGCAGGTGTTCTTCTCGCTGCTCGCCGCCCGCTTTGTCACGCCGGTGCTGGCCGCCTATTTCCTCAAAGATCATCCGCACGAGGACCCGCCGCCGGGGCGCATACGGCAAGGCTACACAAGACTGGTGACGTGGTCCGTCCGGCATTACCTGATCACCGTTCTGATCGGCCTCGGAGTCTTCGCCGCCTCGATCTGGAGCATCACGCTGTTGCCGCAAGGCTTCCTGCCGGCGCAGGACACCGCGCGTTCATTGTTGGCGATGGAGCTGCCGCCCGGCTCCCAGCTTGCCTTCACCGAGAAGATCACCGAAGAAATCGTTTCGCGCTTGCGCAAACGGCCGGAGGTCAAGAGCGTGTTCGTCGACGGCGGGCGCGTCCCGCCGGGGACCTTCGAGGTGCGCCGCGCCGCGCTGATCATCAACTATACGCCGAAGACCGAACGCGACATCACCCAGCGCCAGCTTGAGCTCGCGATCTCGAACGAACTGGAAAACGTGCCCGACATCAGATTCTGGTTCCTCGACGAGAACGGCCTGCGCGCGATCTCGCTGGTGGTCACCGGCGCCGACAGCAATATCGTCGCCAACGTCGCCAGCGAGCTCGCGACCCAGATGAAGCGAATTCCGCTGATCGCCAACGTCATCTCCGAGACCTCGCTCGACCGGCCCGAGCTTCGTATCCAGCCGCGGGCGGATCTGGCGGCCAGGCTCGGCGTCTCCACCGAGAGCCTGTCGCAGACGATACGCGTCGCCACCATCGGCGATGTCGGCCCTGCGCTTGCAAAATTCGACGCCGGCGACCGGCTGGTGCCAATCCGGGTCCAGCTCGAGGACGCCGCGCGGGGCGACCTGCCATTGCTCGAGCAGTTGCGGGTGCCGCTCGGCCAGCACGGCGAAAAGGGCGGCGTGCCGCTGTCGGTGGTCGCCGACATCAAGCTCGACCAGGGTCCGACCAGCATCAATCGCTACGACCGCGAGCGCCAGGCCACCGTCGCGGCCGATCTGGTCGGCTCGGCAGCGCTCGGCGATGCCACCAAGAAAATCTACGATCTGCCGGTGATGAAAAGCCTGCCGAAAGGCGTCAGGGTCAGCCCCTCGGGCGACGCCGAAAGCCTGAACGAACTATCGGCGGGCTTTGCCACCGCGATCACGGCCGGCCTGATGATGGTCTACGCGGTGCTGGTGCTGTTGTTCGGAACCTTCCTGCAGCCGATCACAATTCTTTTCTCGCTGCCGCTCTCGATCGGCGGCGCGATCGTGGCGCTGCTGTTGACCGGCAAACAGCTGACGACGCCGGTGTGGATCGGCATCCTGATGCTGATGGGCATCGTGACCAAGAACGCCATCATGCTGGTGGAGTTCGCGGTTGAATCGATGCGCGAAGGCAAGCGGCGCGATGAAGCGATCATCGACGCCGGCATGAAGCGCGCGCGCCCGATCGTCATGACAACGATCGCCATGGTCGCCGGCATGATGCCGTCAGCGCTGGCGTTTGGCGCCGGCGGCGAATTCCGCTCGCCGATGGCGCTGGCCGTGATCGGCGGCCTGTTGTTCTCGACGATATTGTCGCTGGTGTTCGTGCCGGCGATGTTCATGCTGATGGACGACATCGGCAACTTGTTCTGGCGTTTCGGAAGGAAACTGCTCGTCACGAGCGGCGAGAAAGAGCATCCGCCGGCTGAACACAAGGCCGATCACAAGGAGCCGCCGAGCATCGTGCATTCGCCGGCGGCGGAATAAGACGCGACAGCGCCACGTTCAGCGACGTCATCATCCGCGCTTTGCGGCGCTCATCGTCGATCAGCCCGGCATCTCGTCGCGATACACTTCCAGCAATACGGCGGCGTCTTCATTCGTGGCCGCCGCAATCTTTCGGTGCTCGGCGATTTCGCTGGAAATTGCCGAGAGGAGTTCGTCGCGGCTCAAAATTCCCTTGCGCAACAATTCGGCCGCCAAGACCTTGGCGAGTGAGAACGCGGCGAAGCTTACAGCGTCTTCGTTGATGTGCATCTGATGGTCCTCACCCGGTTTTAGGCATAACGAACGTCATCGCCCGGCTTGACCGGGCGATCGAGTATTCCAGGGCGCCACGCAATAGAATCGAGCCGCCGCGGCGTACTGCATACCCGCTTTCGCGGGTATGACGATTAACAATTGAGCGGCGCACGAAAACCCCGCCACGCAATTACTCGTTCCGCGCCACCGCGGTCAGCTTGGTCATGTTCTGCAACAGGATCCGCCCGCGCTGCAAATCCAGAATGCCCTCCTTGCGCCACTGTTGCAGCTGGCGGTTGACGCTTTCGCGCGCGGCGCCGACGAACACCCCGAGCTGTTCCTGCGAGATATGCACCTCGGAACCGAAATCGGA
>DASSGM010000131.1:0-2322 GCA_035693465.1 Bradyrhizobium sp.
TCGGCGCTGGATTATCCGACGCGGCCGGTCCGCTGGGTGGTCGGCTATCCGCCGGGCGGCGCGACCGATATTCTGGCGCGGCTGATCGGCCAGCGGCTCTCCGAGCGGCTCGGCCAGCAATTCGTGATCGAGAACAAGCCCGGCGCCGGCAACAACATCGCCACCGAGTCGGTGGTCAATGCGGAGCCCGATGGCTACACGATTCTGCTGGTGAACCCCGCCAACTACATCAACGCTTCGCTCTACGGCAATCTCAAATTCAACTTCATCCGCGACATCGCGCCGGTCGCTTCGTTCAATCGCGTGCCCAATGTGATGACGGTCAATAAGGATGTGCCGGCGAAAACCGTCGCCGAGTTCATCGCCTATGTGAAGGCCAATCCGGGCAAGGTGAACTTGGCGTCATCGGGCAACGGCACCTCGGTGCACCTGTCCGGTGAAATGTTCATGGCGATGACGGGCACAAAGATGCAGCACGTGCCCTATCGGGGCGCCGCGCCGGCGATCACCGATCTGCTTGGCGGCCAGGTCCAGGTGATTTTCGACAATATGCCCTCGATCCTCCAGCATATCCGCGCCGGCTCATTGCGCGCGCTGGCAGTAACCTCGACAGCGCGGTCTCCACTGTTGCCGGATGTGGCGACCCTGGCCGAAACCGTTCCCGGTTACGAGGCGAGCGCGCTGTTCGGCGTGGGCGTGCCCAAGAACACGCCGAAGGAAATCATCGAGAAGCTGAACAAGGAGATCAACGCGGTGCTTGCGGAGCCCGCAATCAAGGCGAGGCTGATTGATCTCGGCGGTGAGCCGCTGCTCGGTCCGCCGGAGGCGTTCGGCGCGATCATCGCGGCCGAAACCGAAAAATGGGAGAAGGTGGTCAAGTCCGCCGGTGTGCACGTGGACTGAGCCGGCTATCGGAACCTTCTCGAGGCGGTATCGTTTTTTAGCAAGGGCGAACTGGTGCCGAGGAGGAGAATCATGCGCAACGCGATGCTGGCGATGGTGGCTTTGATGTCGGCCGGGGCTGCCACGATAGCCGGCCCGACGCCTGCCGCCGCGATTGATTATCCCTATTGCATCCAGGGCGGCGGTTGGGGCGTTCCGGGCGATTGCTCCTACCCGTCCTATGCCGCATGCATGGCGGCCGCCTCCGGCCGACGCGTCTATTGCAACATCAACCCTCGCTTTGCATTCGGCCAGCAGCGCCGCGCACGGCACTATCGATATTAGTAAGCCGATCGCAGCTTCGCCCACGCGCGGATGGCGGCTGATGGCTGGCACCGGCTGAGCTGAGGGCATCGCCAGGCAAACGATCGGGAGGAACTCCTTCGTGAGCTGCTTGGTTCAGCCACGACTTGTCAACGAGCCGTTCTCCGATCCCGGATTATTCATCGATTTTCGGTTCGGCCGCCGCGCCATGCTGTTCGACCTCGGGGATCTTTCGCCGTTGTCGGCGCGCGAACTGTTGCGCGTGACTGACGTCTTCATCAGCCACAGACACATGGACCATTTTTCCGGGTTTGACCGGTTGCTGCGGGCTCAGCTCCATCGGCCCGGTCTGCTGCGGATCGTCGGCCCGCCGGGGACGATCGAAGGCGTCGCCGCCAAGCTCGCCGCCTATAGCTGGAACCTGCTCGGCGAAGACTCGGTCGATTTCGCGCTCGCCGTCGCTGAATTCTGCGAAGGAGCACTCGGCGAGTGGACCGGTTTTCGCGCCAGGCATGGATTTCGTCCAAGCCGCGCGGATGGTGACAGGCCGCCGGCAGGAACGGTGTTCGCCGATCGTGAGCTTCGCATCGAGGCGCGGATCCTCGATCACGGCATTCCCTGCCTTGCTTTCGCGCTCCAGGAATCGCTTCGCGTCAATGTGTGGACCGTGGGGCTGGCGCATCTCGGCCTCTTGGTCGGGCCATGGCTCAATGCGGCCAAAAGCGCGGTACGGCGCAGCGAGCCCGACGGCACGCTGATCACGGTTGCTGCAGGCCAAACGATTGCGCTCGGCGTCTTGAAAAAGCATGCTCTCAAGATCGCGCCTGGCCAGCGCATCGCCTACGTCACCGACGCTGCGTTCACCCCCGCAAACGTTGAGAAGATCGTTAAGCTCGTCAGCGGTGCCGATCACCTGTTCATCGAGGCCGCTTTCGCAAATGACGACGCCGACCTTGCGTTCGAACGCCGCCACCTGACCGCGGCTCAGGCGGGCATGCTCGCCCGTCGGGCAGGCGCCAAACGGCTCACCACGTTTCATCATTCACCACGTTACCTGGAGACCCCGGACCGGCTGCGGCAGGAGGCGGAAGCGGCGTTCGGCGCGGCGATCTCCGA
>DASSGM010000132.1:0-9853 GCA_035693465.1 Bradyrhizobium sp.
CCGATCAGGAAGAGACCGGCGCCGATGCGGACCGCGCGCAGATCGATCAGGTATCCAGCCCAGAGGAACGCTCCGGCCACGATCGCGATCGAGAGCGCGTGCCCGAGCGCGATCGGCAGCGGCGAGAGCCATACGATGCGCCGGTTGTGGCGATGAAGTCCGAGCGCGACCGCGAACAGCCAGCCCATCGCCGGATTGAGACCGTGAAAGGCGCCCAGGCCGGCGAGCGCGAGCCATGGCCATAACTCAGTGGAGACAGGGCTCATGCGTCGCTATTCCGGCCTGTCGCGGCTTTCGGATCCGTGCCGCGCGCCGGATGTGTTCGTGCCTCGGCCGGCGCGCGACGAATGATCCGCCTGTCTGGTCACGGATAGCAATAGGAATCCGACGAACAGTCGCCGCCTTCAAGCCGTACCTGGTGCGGCCGGTGCGACGCCGGCCATTGCACGAAGAATTTCGAATCGAAGCCGATGCCGCCTTTCGGATCGGCATCGAGCTTGGCCATCCATCCCTCGATGCCATCGGGATAGAACTGCGGGTCGATGGCGCCGTACAGCGAATTGGTGAAATAGACCCGCCGTCCGTCGCGGCTGATCTCCACCATCTGCGGGCCGCCGCTGAGCGCGCCGTTCTTCGCAGCCGGGTGCGTTGCCTTCGACACGATGCCGCCGATCCGCACCTTGCCGGTCAGCTTCGGCTTGAACGGATCGGAGACGTCGTATTGCTGCAGGTCGCCGGTGCCCCAGCAGGCGACATAGAGGAACTTGTCGTCCATCGACAGATCGATGTCGGTGACCAGCGGCGGGCAGGCCTTGAACCCCTTGAGCATCGGGGGAAGTTGATCTTCGCTGGCCGGTTCAGCCGGGATCTCGATCACCTTCTGCACCGCCCACTTGTCGCCGTCGCGATACCAGGTCCAGATCGAGGACGAGAGGTTCTCCAGGCTGAGCACGCAGTTGACGAAGCCGTAGGCCTTGGTCGGATCGTGCGCCGGCCGGAGTTCGAACACGAGTTGGTACTTGTCGCCGAAGTCGATGGTCTGCAGATGCTTGCGCTTCTGCAAATCCCAGAAGTGCAATCGCCTGCCGTATTTGGCGCCCAGCAGCACTTCGGGGATCAGCCCGTTCTCGATTGTGTCGGGCGTGCCCCACTCGCTGGTGACCAGCGTGTCGTGGCCGAGATGCCACCAGGCGTCATAAGCGAAATATTGAGGGCCGCGATCCATCTCCCATTGCCCGAGCACCTCGAAGCTCTCGTGATCCATCAGGAAGATGCCGCCCGGTCCCTTGCCCTCGCGGTTGCCGAGGGCGGCGATATAAATGCCCTCGGGACCGCAGTGTACCGTATGCGGGCGCGTGTAGCCGGCCTTGTCGGCGACCTCGTCGGGCTCGATCACCTTGACGATCTTCGGATTTCTCGGATCGGGCTTGGTGTCGAGGATGTGAATGCGCGAAGACCTCAAGCCCGGCACCACCAGATAGCGGCGCTCGACATGCGGATGCGGCGCGTTGGGACACAGGCAAGAGGAGCAGGCATTCCAGCCGAAATGATGCAGCTCATCGCCGGCGTTGGGCATCGGCGTCGTGCTGATTATTTTGGAGTAGGATTTTGACTTGGGATCGACGTCGACGACAGCGATGGCGTCGGGCGTCTTTCGGTTGGGATCGAACGCAGCGACGTAAGCCACGGTTTCCGGGGCGGCCTTCGCGGCCATGCGTGGCGAGGGATAGAAACTGGGATCGGGTTTCCACGTTGCCATGTGCGGTGCTCCTTGGTGATGTCCACTTGAACAACCAAAACCCGCGGATGCCCCCCGCAGCCGCAGGATATTTCACTGGGCCAGTCTTAAAGCCGATCTTAGGCCGAACGGCCGATATCGGGGAGCCGAAAAATTGCGGTGCGGCGATTTGTTCTCGGCCCCGAAGCGCCGCCTGTCACTCGACTGCAATGTCCGTCGCGGCCGGGTCGAAACAACCAATTTGCTATTTTGGCGGGCTCACATTCGCGGTGAGCATCACGATGCGCCACACTTCGCCGTCACGCACAATGACCCAGCCGAAGTGTCCGCCGGTCTGTTTGCCGGCCACTTCGCCGGAGCCGAACAACGCATAATCACCCGCAGCCCAAACGGCATTGCCGGCTGCGCCGGCATCGTTCGTCGTGACCGTTTCCTTGGTCCAGCCGGCTTTCATGCGGCCGGCGAGCGCCTTTTCGATCGCCTCGCGTCCCTTGACCACGGCGCCAGACGGCGCGTTGAAGACCCCATCCTTCGTGAACATTCCGGCAAGCGCGGCGGCATCGCCCGCGTCATAGGCGGCGACCCATTTGGCGGCGAAATCGTCGGCAGTTTTCTTTGCGTCCTGTGCCCAGGCAGCGGAAGCCGAAATGATCAAAACCAACAGAGCAAAATAGCAACGGAATTTCACGCCGCCCTCCAATGATTATTGGCTCTAATGGCCGAATATTGTAGTGCGCGTCGAGGTCATGTCAACGCAGCGGCACGCCGCACTTGGCAGATGATCGTCGCGCCAGTCGAATGACTGTCGCGCGTCCAGTTTTTTGCCCCGGTCAAATAGCCGGGGCAAACCCGGCCGTCCAGCCGATAGTCTGGAGCTACGGCATTGTCCATTTTGTGCCTATCTTCAATGGACAGGAGTTAGCCATGACCGATCAACCAAACCTGTTGGCCCAATTCTCGAACGCTGTGGCGACGCGCGCGGACGCTGCGAAAAACGCTGTCGTCGCTATCCGCCTTGCACACGGGCGGCATATGACGGGCATGGTGTGGGGACCTGATATTGTCGTCGCCTCCGAGCAATCGCTGCCGCGAAATGATGATTTTGAACTTGTGGCGGCCGGCGGCTCGGCCGTGACGGCCAGCACCGCCGGACGCGATCCCACGACCAATATCGCGATCCTGCGGCTGGCGCAGCCGATCGCTTCACCCTCGATCGCCGCGGGCGAGGTGCATACCGGCGCTATTGCGCTGGCGATCGGAGCCGACGGGACGGGTGGCGTGAGCGCGCGGCTGGGACTCGTCAATCTCGCCGGCGCCGAATGGCATTCCAGCCGCGGTGGCCTGATCGACCGGCGCATCGTGCTCGATATCGGTCTTGCCCGCCGTGAGGAGGGCGGACCGGTCTTTGACGCCGCCGGCGCGTGCTTGGGCATGTCGACCTTCGGACCGCGCGGCCAGGTCATCGTCATTCCGACCGCAACGATCGAACGGATCGTGCCGCTGCTGCTCAAGGACGGCCGCATCCCGCGCGGCTGGCTTGGGGTTGCTTTGCAAGCCGTCGCCGTGCCCGACGCGCTACGCGAGAGCGCCGACCACTCCAGCGGCTTGATGGTCATGTCGGTGGTCGAGGATGGCCCCGCGGCGCAAGCAGGAATTGTGGCGGGCGACATCATCCTGAGCGTTGACGGAATATCGGCGCACCGCTTCCGAAGAATCGCCGGATATTTCGGATCCGGCAGCATTGGACGAAAGGTGGATGTTCGCCTGATCAGAAGCGGCAAGGTGATTACGGTGCAGACGACGATTGCGGAACGGCCTGCAAATGAATGAAGCGGCAGGCAGACCGGCGCCTTTTGCGCGGCTGCGCGTGGCCGTCCACGCCGTGGATTTACCGCGCCGTAGCGCCTTGAGCAGAGTGCTCGCCGAGGCGGGGCACATTGTCGTCGGTGCGGAAGAAGCGGCCGACGTGGTGCTGGCGGACGGCGCCCGCCCGCCGGGTGAAACCCGCCCCGTCGTCAAACTCGGAGGCACCGATCATGACTTGGCCGGTGTGCTGCCGCGCGATGCGAACGCGAGCCAGATCGATGCGGCCGTACGCGCGGTTGCCGCCGGCCTGGTCGTTCGCTTGCCCGAGGCGATGGATCCCGGCTTTGGCGCGATGCGCGAGACCGATGCGCACGGTCTTCTCACGCCGCGCGAGCTCGAGGTGCTTGCGGCGCTTGCGGAAGGTATGACCAACAAGGCCATTGCGCGCCGCCTGAACATCTCGCTGCACACCGTGAAATTCCATGTCGAATCCCTGTTCCGAAAATTGGGCGCGCGCACCAGGACCGAGGCGGTGGCAAAGGCCTCCGAACGCCGACGCTACGAGACGATCACATTGTGACAAGACAGGATTTGAACTCGCGCTGCCGATCGGGACAGCGGGCAATTGTCCAGTGGATTCAAAACTCGAGCGGAGCGTTATCGACGACTTCCTTCATGACGAAGAACGTTCGCGTCTGCCGGACGCCAGGTAGCGCGATCAACTGTTCGCCGTGAATTCGGTTGAAATCCGCCATGTCTTCGACCCTGATTTTCAGGAAATAATCGAAGTCGCCGGCGACCAGGTGGCAATCGAGTATGAACTTCAATTTCGCCACGGCTTTTTCGAACGCCGCGAAACTCTCCCGCGTCGAGCGATCGAGAACGACGCCGACCATGACCAGCGCGCCTCTGTCGACCTTTTGTGGCATGATGATCGCGCGGACCCGGCTGATGTAGCCTTGCTCGAACAGCTGTTGTGTCCGGCGGTGACAGGTCGCGGGGCTGACATCAACCAGCTGCGCCAGTTCGGCGTTGCTGAGCCGCCCGTTGTTCTGCAGCAGGCGTAGCATTTTCAGGTCGATGCGATCGGGTCTTGGCATGGAAGAATCTTCCAGATTTGCACGATAACTCCAAAGCTGACCGCATTATTTCTACATTATCTCATTCAGATAAGCAATTTCCTTGGCAATTTCGAGAGCACATTCCTCACGGGAAATGCTAAATTCCGGGACATCGGAGCGACTGACAAAGGACACCTCGCATGCTGGAGAAATTCGAGCGCTATCCCCTCACTTTCGGACCCACGCATATCGAGAAGCTCGGGCGACTCGGCGCACATCTGGGCGGCAAGGTCGAGCTCTATGCCAAACGCGAGGACTGCAACTCGGGACTGGCTTTCGGTGGCAACAAGCTGCGCAAGCTGGAATACATCATTCCCGATGCGATCGCCTCCAACGCCGACACGCTGGTTTCGATCGGCGGCGTGCAATCGAACCACACGCGCATGGTCGCAGCCGTTGCGGCGAAGATCGGCATGAAGTGCCGGTTGGTTCAGGAAAGCTGGGTGCCGCACGAGGACGCGGTCTATGATCGGGTCGGCAATATCCTCCTGAGCCGGATCATGGGCGCCGATGTCGAGATGGTCGACGAAGGATTCGACATCGGCATAAGGCAAAGCTGGGAAGCGGCGATCGCGGACGTGAAGGCCAAGGGCGGCAAGCCCTACCCGATCCCGGCGGGAGCCTCGGTGCACAAATATGGCGGCCTTGGCTATGTCGCCTTCGCCGAGGAGGTGCGTGCGCAAGAAAAGGAACTTGGTTTTGCCTTCGACTACATCGTCGTCTGCACGGTCACCGGCTCGACCCATGCCGGCATGCTGGTCGGCTTCGCCAAAGACGGCCGCGAGCGCAAGGTGATCGGCATCGACGCATCCTTCACGCCTGCGCAGACCAAGGCGCAGGTGCTTGGGATCGCGCAAAACACTGCGGAGCTTGTCGAACTCGGCAAAGAGATCGTCGAAGGCGATGTGGTCCTGGTCGAGGACTATGCCTACCCGACCTATGGCGTTCCGTCGCAGGAGACCAAGGAGGCCATCCGCCTGTGCGCGCGCCTCGAAGGCATGATCACCGATCCCGTCTATGAAGGAAAATCGATGCAGGGCATGATCGACCTCGTGAAGAAGGGTTATTTTCCCCGGGGATCGAAGGTTCTTTACGCTCATCTTGGTGGCGCACCGGCGATCAACGGCTACGCCTATGCGTTCCGCAACGGTTGAGCCTTAGGGCGGAACAGCCAACGAGTCGCGCGAATACGCGCTCGATGATAGACTCCGTATCATCGGGCACCCACAAACCGCAGACCGAAACTCATGACCGTCTACGAACGCAGCATTTCCGCATCGATCGATCCGATTAAACTGGACCGTCTCGCCGAATTGGCCATCAAGGTAGGGCTGCAGCTCAAGGCAGGACAGGACCTGCTGGTGACGGCGCCGACGGCGGCGCTGCCTTTGGTGCGAAAGGTCTCCGAACATGCCTACCGGGCCGGCGCGGGCCTGGTCACGCCGATCCTGTCTGACGAGGCGGTCACGCTGTCGCGCTACCGCTTCGCGCCGGACGTTGGCTTCGACCGCGCTGCCGGCTGGCTCTATGACGGGATGTCGAAGGCGTTTGCCGAGAACACCGCCCGGCTCGCCATCGTCGGCGATAATCCCATGCTGCTTGCCGGCGAAGACCCGGTCAAGGTCGCGCGCGCCAGCAAGGCCAATTCTGTCGCGTATCAACCGGCGCTGGAAAAGATCGTCAATTTCGACGTCAACTGGAACATCGTTGCCTATCCAAGCACGTCATGGGCGAAACAGGTCTTTCCCGAAGACGAAGAGGATGTCGCGGTCGCAAAGCTCGCGGACGCGATCTTCGCCGCCTCGCGCGTGGATAATGCCGATCCCGTCGCGGCATGGGAGAAGCACAATGCGACGCTGCGCAACCGGACAGAATGGCTGAACGGGCAGCGCTTCAGCGCGTTGCATTACGCCGGACCGGGCACGGATCTGACGATCGGGCTCGCCGAGGGCCATGAATGGGTAGGCGGCGCCTCCACCGCGAAAAACGGCATCACCTGCAACCCCAATATTCCGACCGAGGAAGTGTTCACCACGCCGCATGCGAGGCGGGTGAGCGGCCATGTCGTCAGCACCAAGCCGCTATCGTACCAGGGTTCGCTGATCGATGGCATCGCGGTGCGGTTCGAGGACGGATGCATCGTCGCGGCGAAGGCCGCGCGCGGCGAAGAAGTCCTCAACAAGGTGCTGGATACGGATGAGGGGGCGCGCCGGCTCGGCGAAGTTGCGCTGGTGCCGCATTCATCGCCGATTTCGAAAAGCGGCCTGTTGTTCTTCAACACGCTGTTCGACGAGAACGCGGCCTGCCATATAGCGCTCGGGCAATGCTATTCGAAATGCTTCATCGACGGCGCCGGGCTTACGCCCGAGCAGATTGCAGCGCAGGGTGGCAACAAGAGCCTGATCCATATCGACTGGATGATCGGCTCGCATCAAACCGACATCGACGGGATTCACGCCGACGGCAGACGCGTGCCCGTATTCCGCAAGGGCGAGTGGGCCTGACGGGCATTGCCAAGGGCTAGGCCGGTTCGGGCGCCCGTTCGGGACTAATGGGCTGCACGCCGCCAAACCGGCGTTCACGGCGATGGAACGAGGTCAGCGCTTCCGCGAGATCTTCCCGCCTGAAATCCGGCCACATCCGTTCGGTGAAATGCAATTCGGCGTAGGCGCTCTCCCAAAGCAGGAAGTCAGATAATCGCTTTTCGCCGCTGGTCCTGATCACGAGGTCGACGTCGCGCAGCCCGGCTTCGCCAGTGATGAGCTCGGAAAAATTCTCGCGCGAGAGATCGCGCACGGTTGCGGCCTTCACAGCGGCATTGAGGATCGCATCTCGGGCCGAATAGTCGACGGCAATGCGCAGATGCAGGACATCGCCTTTCGCTGTGGCGGCTTCTGCACGACCGATTGCAGTGGCGATGCCATCGGGCAGGCGATCGCGGCGGCCGATCACCGTGAGTCGAACGCCGTTGCGGACCAGGCTTTCGACCTCGCTCGCCAGATAAAACCGCAACAGCGCCATCAGCGCAGTGACCTCCGCCCTCGGCCGGCGCCAATTGTCGCTGGAGAAAGCATAGAGCGTCAGCGTTCCCACGCCCTGCTGTGGCGCGGCTTCCACCACGCGCCGGATCGCTTCGACGCCGGCTTCGTGGCCGCGCAGGCGCGACAGCCCCCGTCGCGTCGCCCATCGCCCGTTGCCATCCATGATGATGCCGACATGGAGCTTGGATTGCAGCCTGGATGAGAGATTGCTTTGCATCACAAAGCTTCCTTTCAAAAAAGGGACGGTCACGCCGGCAGGATGCCGAGCTTGCTTGCGCGGGCGTCCTCCTTGCCTGCAGCCCTGGCGGCATCGCGGACCAGCCGCTCCAGCACGGCGAGATAATCGAGAAAGCGGCGGCGGCCGGTTTTCGTGAGCCGACAGCTGGTGTGAGGCCGGTTGCCCTCGTAGCCCTTGGTTACTTCGACCAATCCAGCTTCCTGCAGCACCTGAAGATGACGGCTGAGATTGCCATCGGTCAGTCCGCAGAGCTGCTTCAGATCGGCAAAGGCCAATCCCCTGGGATGGGCCATCAGCGAGGTCAATAGCCCGAGCCTGGCCTTCTCGTGAATCACCCGATCGAGACCGTTGTAGGAGAACGGCGCGTTGTTGGTTTCAGTCTTCGACATCGGTTTCTCCGGAAGCAAAGTGCAGGATCGCAGCCATGAGCAACTGCCCGACCACAAAGGGCAAACCCATGGTCCAGGGCGACAATGCGTGGTTCTGGCTTGCCAGCAACAGCGTCCCAAACCCTGCCACGAAATACCAGGCGCCCGCCAACGCGACGGTGCGAGGCAGCGAGCGGACAGAGGCAAACACGCCGAGGCTCACCAGCACCTGCCACAGACCGGGAAGCAACCACAGCGTTTCCGGCGCGAACTTCCACAGCATCACCGCCAGCAAAGCGCCGGCGATGCCGGGCGGCAGAAACTGCTCTATGGCCTGATGCACCATGGCGTCGGCAAGACCGGAATGATGCCGGCGCGATCGCGCCCGCATCTCAATCCAGATCATGGCCCCGGACACTAGCGCCGCCGCGGCCCAGCCCGAGAAGAACACCAGTGGATGACCGGTCGGATCGTCAAGCCACAGAAATTGAAGGAGCGCCGTGAGCAGGGCCAAACCGCCGGTGGCGGCGACGGTTGCCGGCCCATAGCCGCGGAACGCCGTGCCGGCGGCAATCTGGTTGCGAATTGCGAAGATGTCAGCCAGCGCCTTGTCGAGATCGCGCATCTCTCCCCCAAACTTTGCAATACAAAGTATACCCGCTCGCAAAGTAAATGCAAGTCGGCCACGGACGGCGGCCGAGGCGCTGGGGAGTTGCAGCGCGTTGCCGCGATAGGCTGAGCGCGCGAATACCTGCCCGGCGGCGCAATGCACTTTCGCTATTGCGCCCTATCAAGCCGTGTCAGGCCGATTTCGCCATCAACTCGCTTTGGCCCTCGCGGACGAACGCCTCGAAACTCTTGGGCTTCGCGCCGCCGAGCCTTTCGATGGTATCGGTCACCGCGAAGCGGGCCCTTTCCGGATCGAGGCTGGCGGCGCGAAGCGCTTTCCAGAGCGAAGAAAGATGCTCGAGCGCGTGCGCGTTGAGGCCTCGCGCCAACGCCTCGCTGCGCCACTGGTCGTCGGAAATTTCTTCGTAGCGCACGTCTTTGCCGAGAACCCGGGCGAAGGTCGCGATGATGTCCTTCAGCGAGATGACGGCGCCGATCACCGGATAGGCAGTGCTCGCCGTCAGCGAGGGGCTCATCAAGAGGCCGACCGCCACGCGCGCCACATCCTCGCCGGCGACGAGCGGAAGCACGGTTTGTTCCTTGCCCCAGGGCAATCGGACGGCTCCCTGCGCCGGCAGGCTCAAGCGGACCAGGGAGGCGAGATTCTCGTAAAACACCGTGGCCCGGACATGCACGGCTCCGATTCCCGCCCACTCGAACACCTGTTCGGACAAATAATTTTGCCGCATGCGCGGGGTAGGCGCGTCCACCGAAGACTGCAGCATCACCAGATTGACGAGGCGGGTGATACCGGCTTCGCGCGCGGCCACAGCCATTGCCGCGGTCGCGTCGAGCAGGCCGTCCTGGACCGGATAGGCGAAATAGATCGATGAAGTACCTTGCACCGCGCGCTGCACCGAGCGGACGTCGAG
>DASSGM010000133.1:0-5552 GCA_035693465.1 Bradyrhizobium sp.
GACGGCGGCCTCTACGTGCCCGAAACCTGGCCGCAGCTTTCGCGCGAAACCATCGCCGGATTTTTCGGCCGGCCGTATTGGGAAGTCGCGGTCGACGTGATCCGCCCGTTTGTCGGCGACGAGATTGCCGATGCCGATCTCGGCCGCATGGCCAATGAAGCCTACGCCACCTTCCGCCACCCGGCGGTAGTTCCGCTGCGCCAGATCGGTCCGCATCAATTCCTGCTCGAGTTGTTTCACGGCCCGACGCTTGCCTTCAAGGACGTGGCGATGCAGCTGATCTCGCGGCTGATGGATCATGTGCTGGCGCAGCGCGCCAGGCGCACGACCATCGTGGTCGCAACCTCAGGCGATACCGGCGGCGCCGCGGTCGATGCCTTTGGCGGTCTCGACAATGTCGATCTGATCGTGCTGTTTCCGCACGGCCGGATTTCCGACGTGCAGCGGCGGATGATGACGACGACGGGCGCCGCCAACGTTCACGCGCTCGCCATCGAAGGCACCTTTGATGATTGCCAGGCGATCGTGAAGGGCCTGTTCAACCATCATGAGTTCCGCGACGAGGTCTCGCTGTCGGGCGTCAATTCGATCAATTGGGCGCGGATCGTGGCCCAGGTGGTGTATTATTTTACGTCGGCGGTCGCGCTCGGGGCGCCGGCGCGGACGGTGGACTTCACGGTGCCGACCGGGAATTTCGGCGACATTTTCGCCGGCTTCGTCGCCAAGCGCATGGGGCTGCCGATCCGGTGCTTACGGATCGCCGCCAATGTCAACGACATCCTGCCGCGGACGCTTAAAACCGGCATCTACGAAGTGCGCGAAGTTCACGCTACGGCCTCACCCTCGATGGATATCCAGGTCTCGTCGAATTTCGAGCGGCTGTTGTTCGAAGCCTGCCGCCGCGATGCCGGCACCGTGCGCCGGCTGATGGCGTCGCTGAAACAGTCCGGACGCTTCGTGCTGCCCGACGCGGTGCTGGCGGCGATCCGCGAGGAATTCGACGCCGGGCGGGCGGATGAGACCGAAACCAGCGCGGCGATCCGCGCCGCCTGGCGCGAGGCCGGCGACCTCGTCGATCCGCATACCGCGGTGGCGCTGGCGGTGGCCGATCGCGACAGTTCGGATTCGAAGCTTCCCAATATCGTGCTGTCGACCGCGCATGCCGCGAAATTTCCCGATGCGGTGGAGGCCGCCTGCGGGGTGCGCCCCGAGCTGCCGGCCTGGCTCGAGGATCTGACGACCAGGCCCGAGCACATCAAGGTCATGAACAACGATCAGGTCGAAGTCGAACGATTCGTGCGCTCGGTCAGCCGCGCCGCGAAGCAGGGAGTTGCCGGATGAGCGTCGATGTCACCAAGCTGCCCTCCGGCCTCACCGTCATCACCGACAGCATGCCGCATCTGGAAACCGCGGCGCTCGGGGTATGGGCCGGCGTCGGCGGCCGCGACGAAAAGCCGAACGAGCACGGCATCTCGCATCTGCTCGAACACATGGCATTCAAGGGCACCACGCGGCGCACCTCGCGCGAAATCGTCGAGGAGATCGAGGCGGTCGGCGGCGACCTCAACGCCGGCACCTCGACCGAAACCACCGCCTATTATGCACGGGTGATGAAGGCCGACGTGCCGCTGGCGCTCGACGTGCTCTCCGACATTCTCGCCAATCCGTCCTTCGTGCCGGACGAGCTCGAGCGCGAAAAGAGCGTCATCGTGCAGGAGATCGGCGCGGCGCAGGATACGCCCGACGACGTGGTGTTCGAACATCTCAACGAGCTGTGTTATCCGGATCAGCCGATGGGGCGCTCGCTGCTGGGGACGGCAAAGACGCTGAAGAGATTTGACCGCGACATGCTGCGCGGCTATCTCGCCACCCATTACCGCGGCCCGGACATGGTGGTGGCGGCGGCCGGCGCGGTCGATCACGGGCGTATCGTCGAGGAAGTGACGCAGCGGTTCGCAAGCTTCGATGCTGCGCCGGCGCCGAAGCCGCAAGCCGCGATGTTCGGCAAGGGCGGCTCCCGCGTGGTGCATCGCGAACTCGAGCAGGCGCATCTGACGCTGGCGCTTGAAGGGGTGCCGCAAACCGACCCGTCGCTGTTCTCCTTGCAGGTCTTCACCAACACCCTTGGCGGGGGAATGTCGTCGCGGCTGTTCCAGGAAGTGCGCGAGAAGCGCGGGCTGTGCTACTCGATCTACACCTTTCATGCGCCCTACACCGACACCGGGTTCTTCGGGCTCTATACCGGCACCGATCCGGGCGATGCGCCCGAGATGATGGAAGTGATCGTCGATGTCATCAACGACGCCGTCGAGACCTTGACCGAGGCCGAGGTTGCGCGCGCCAAGGCGCAGATGAAGGCCGGGCTGTTGATGGCGCTGGAAAGCTGCACGTCGCGCGCCGAACAGCTGGCGCGACATGTGCTGGCCTATGGGCGCCCGCTGACGGTGGAAGAGCTGGTCGCCAGGATCGACGCGGTCAGCGTCGAATCGACCCGGAACGCGGCTCGCGGGCTGTTGTCGCGCAGCCGCCCTGCCGTCGTTGCCCTTGGCAGCGGAAGGGGTCTGGACACGGCGGCGGCTTTTGCGGAAGGATTGACCCGGGCGAAGGTTAAGGCGCGCCTGCATTGAGTGTTGCAGCGGACTGAAGCCGGTTCGGGCATCAGGGAGTATCGCACATGGCCCTGTTTCGATTGCCATCCAGCGGACCGGCCGCGCTTGCCCCGCGCGGCCATGGCCTTTTGCTGCGCGCGCCGCAGATGGCCGATTTTCTGCAATGGGCGCATTTGCGCGAATCCAGCCGGGAATATCTGACGCCGTGGGAGCCGATCTGGCCGTCGGACGACCTGACCCGCGCCGGCTTCCGGCGGCGGTTGCGCCGCTATTCCGAAGACATCGCCGCCGACCGATCCTATCCGTTCATCGTGTTTCGCGAATCGGATGGCGCGATGATCGGCGGCATCACGCTGGCGAACGTCCGCCGCGGCATCGTGCAGGCCGGCACCATCGGGTACTGGGTCGGAGAACCGCATGCGCATCGCGGCTACATGACCTCGGCGCTGCGGGTATTATTGCCGACCCTGTTCGGCGAGCTCAATCTTCACCGCATCGAGGCCGCCTGCATCCCCTCCAACACGGCGTCGATCCGGGTTCTGGAGAAATGCGGCTTCAGCCGCGAGGGCCTGGCGCGGCGTTATCTCTGCATCAACGGCGTCTGGCAGGACCATCTCTTGTTCGGCCTGCTGCATGAGGATTTTCGCGGCTGACGCCGGCCTTTTCCGCGCCTTGGGTTCGCCGCCATTGCGCTGTTATAACGCGGCCCCAAGGGGACGAGGGTCGGGATGGGGATGCCAGGGACTTCGAATGGGTGACAAGCATGTGATCATGGGGGCTGCCGGGTTCGGCAGGTGTCGCAGGATCGCGCTTTTGGCCGCGGTCGCATTCGCAATGGGTTACGGCGTGTTTGCCGCGCCGGCGTCTTCGCAGTCGCTTGGCGATCGCTTCAAGAGTCTGTTTGGCGTAAGGCCGGAACAACCCGCCGAGGCGCCCGAAGGCGAGTCCGACCTGACCTGTCCCCCGGTCAGCATTCGCGCCGGCGCGTCTACCTATGCGGTGGCTGCGCCGGGCAAGCAGCCGGTCGGCAACGATATTCGATTTCAGGCCACCATCACGCGAACCGCGCGCGATTGCATCAAGAACGGTGACCAGATCACCGCTCGCGTCGGCATTCAAGGCCGCGTCATAGCCGGCCCGGCGGGTGCCCCCGCGAGCGTCGAAATCCCGCTCCGTGTCGCGGTGGTGCAAGGCGGCGTGCAAGAGAAGACGATCGCCACCAAGCTCTACCGGACCACGGTATCGATGTCGGAGGACGGCAGCGTGCCGTTTGCCCTGGTTGCCGAGGATATGGTCTATCCGGTGCCGCTTGGCGGAGCCGGCGATTCCTATATCTTCTATATCGGCTTCGATCCGCAGGCGCTCAAACCGGAGCCCAAGCCGAAGGCGGCGAGGAAGAAATAGGCGGCGCTTTCGCGCCAATCCAAGGACGGAAGCGCCTCAGTTCAGCTTGGCGCGGACTTCCGCGATGCCCTTGGCCAGGAGCTCGTCGGCGATCTCGCCCTTCACCGATTGCGACAGGATGGTGGAAGCGGCGGCGACCGCGGCGTCGGCAGCGGCGGCGCGGACATCGGCCAGCGCCTGGGCTTCGGCCAGCGCGATCTTGCTCTCGGCGGTCTTGGTGCGCCGCTCGACGAAATCCTCCATCTTGGCCCTGGCTTCACCGGCAATCCGCTCGGCGTCGGCTTTTGCGGACGCGATGATCTCCTCGGCCTCGCGTTCCGCGCTGGCGCGACGGGCTTCGTATTCCGCGAGCACCTTGGCGGCCTCTTCCTTGAGGCGGCGCGCATCGTCGAGTTCGGCCTTGATGCGCTCGCTGCGATGGTCCAGCGTCTGCAGCACGGTGCGATGGACGCCGAGATAGGCGAACAGGCCCATCAGGATGACGAAGGCGACGGCGACCCAGAATTCCGGTTCGAAGAACATCGGCACTATCCCTTCAAGGAGGCGTCAACGGCGCGCTCAGTGGTCTTCCCGTCGGGTTGCACGCCGGTGAGCCGCTGCACGATCGCGGCGGCCGCCTCCGCGGCAATGCCGCGGACGTTGCGCATCGCCGCCTCGCGCGTCGCGGCGATGGTTTTTTCGGCCTCGAGGAGCTTGTGGGTCAAACGCTCTTCCAGCGTCTTGCGCTCGGCGTCGGACGCGGCGTTGAGCTTTTCGCGGGTTTCGGCGCTGATCGCGTGCGCGCGGCCGCGCGCCGCAGCCAGTTCGCCTTCATACGCCTTCAGCGCTGCGTCGGACTCGTCCTTCAGCTTCTGCGCTTCGGCAAGATCTCCTTCGATGACGTTCTGGCGTGCATCGATCACGCTGCCGACCCGCGGCAGCGCGATACGCGACACAATCAGGTAGAGCGCGACGAAGGCGATGGCCAGCGACACCAGCTGCGAAGCGAAGGTGGAGGAATCGAACGGAGGAAATCCTCCGCCGTGACCGCCATCGGCTTCGGTGTGGGCGCCCGTCTTCTGGCCTTTTGCTTCGCCATGACTCTCAGCCATGGAGTTCTCCTGTTGCTGTCATGCGCGCTTCCGGGAAGCGGCGGCGCGAAGGGCTGCTGCTCAGAGCGGAACGAACAGCAGCAGCAACGCGATCAGCAGAGAGAAGATGCCGAGCGCTTCGGTCACGGCGAAGCCGAAGATCAGGTTGCCGAACTGGCCCTGGGCGGCGGACGGATTGCGCACCGCGGCGGCGAGATAGTTGCCGAAGATGATGCCCACGCCCGCGCCGGCGCCGCCCATGCCGATGCACGCGATGCCCGCGCCGATAAGTTTTGCTGCTGCCGGTTCCATTTTTAGCTCCTTGAGGAAAGAAAGACGAAGGGTGGGTGGGAATTCCCGGGACCGTCTAGTGTCCCGGATGAATGGCGTCGTTGAGATAGATGCAGGTGAGGATCGCGAACACATAGGCCTGCAGGAACGCGACCAGCAGTTCAAGCGCGGTCAGCGC
>DASSGM010000134.1:0-8619 GCA_035693465.1 Bradyrhizobium sp.
CGGCGCTTCTCAGTACTTGGCGATGGCAGGGCCGCCGAAGGTGTAGTTGATGCGGACCGTGACCAGATCGACATCCTGACGGATGCGATCGGTGAACACCCCGCTGCCGGAAGGCGGAAGACCCGCGATATTACCCAGCGAAGAGAACTGGAGGTTTCTGGTTCCCATGAAGAAGTGGTCGTATTCGACGGCGACCGACCAGCCGGGGAAGAAGCCGTATTCAAGACCGGCGCCGACCGTTCCGCCGGCGCTGGTGTCGCTCGCGGTGGCGGCAATCAGCCCGGTTGCGGTGACGATGTCGTTGTAACGGGCGGTGGTTACCGCGAGGCCGCCCTTCACGTAAAACAGCGTATCGCCCCAGGCATAACCGACCTGTCCGGTGAAAAGCCCGAAAGCATCGAGCCGCGAGCGATTGGTGATGTCACCCGGAACGAGCAAGAAAGCGTTGCTCACCCTGGAACCGCGCAGGCCTAACCAGTTGCCCTGGGCCTCGAGCCCGAACACCCAGGAATAGCTCTGCACGCGAAAACCCAGTTGCCCGCCGGCGGTGCCGCCGGTGGCATTGTGGCAACCTTCCGCGCCGACAAATACGATTGGGGCGACGGGTGCTACCTGATCCCAGCAATTGCGGCTCGTGCCCCAGCCGCCATTGCCGCCCCAGTAAAAGCCCGACCAGTCATACGCCGGAGTGATCATCGGGGTCGGCCTGTAGGGCACGGCTCCTAGGTCCGCGGCCGACGCGCCGGCGGCGCTGGTTGCGAGAATGGCTGCGGCAACAATGAGCTTCTTCATGGAAGTCCTTGGCGAATAAAAATATATCTGCCCGAAGCTATAGGGAGATTCCCGCAAAAGCTGTGACCCGGCTGCCACAGCGCAAGACTATTCGAGCGGCGGTTCGGCCTTTGGATAGGACAACGGGCCGCCTGGCTCGTCATGCCCGGCACCCCGGGTCCGGCTTCGCCGGCCCGAGGACATGCCATTGTGCCGGGGGCATCCACCTTTTGGGCACACTCAAACCATCCCCATCATCCGGAGAGAGTGTGAAGCAATGCGTCTCGTGTCCCGGACGCGGTGCAGGGTGCAGCGCCCTTGCGCTGCTCAGCAGAGCCGGGACCCACTTCTCCGTACAATGGGCCCCGGATCAGCAGCGCACCACGCCGCGAAGGGCGCCGCGCTGCGCAGCATCCGGGGAACGGAGAGCCGTTGCGCCGTCGGCATCCCTTAAGGAGGCCGCGTGTTTACCTGGGAAGCTTGTCGGTCAGGATGTCGATCTTGTGGATGGCGGGCGGCTTGGCCAACAGTTCGCCTGCTTTCGCCATCAGCGCCGCGGCGACCTTGCCGTTGAGGTGAGCATTGCGGCCGGCCTCGTCATTGAACGTATCGAATATCGCAAATGAGGAGGGGCCTTCCTGGATCGCGAACCAGGTGACGGTCCCCGGTTCGGCCTCCACCAGCGGCAGCGCCGATTTCAGGAATTCGGCGACTTCCTTTTCCTTGCCGGGCTTGGCTTCAAGCGGAACGTACAGCGCAAGCTTTGACATTGTGAACTCCTGCAATGGTTTTGAGGCGGCCGTTATACCGCTCTGTCAGCGGCAGACAGCGTCAGGCTTTCGTGATCGGGCTGCGTTGATATCGACGACGATATGCTCGGCCAAACCAATGCGAGGCAGGGACGCGCGCAGATGCAACGGCGGCGAACAGCCTGCATGGCGTTGGCGTTCACGGAGCGCTTCCGACAAAGGGATTGAGAATCGCGAGCCTGCCGATCCTGCGACCGTGCTGCAGGTCCTCGCTGAACAGCGTGTCGCAACCGGCTTCCAGCGCGGCGGCGACGATCAGTGCAGCGTAGAATGACAGCCCGTGATCTTCGGCGAGTGCTCGCGCAGCCGAGTGCAGGTCAAGCGTAAGCGCCAGCGGCGGATCGACTGTTGTGAGCACATCGGCGACCGCTTCGGCGATCTCGTGCCACTCCCTGCGCTGCTTGCGCCGGGAGACGGTGGTGAACTCGTTGAGCACCTGCACGCTGAGCTTGCCGCCGCCGGCGAGCAGCGCGCGCGCCCGATCGGCCTTGCCACCCCTTTGCTGCGCATAGACCAGAATGTTGGTGTCGAAGAATGCCGTCAACGTTCGTTGGCCTCGTTGCGATCGAACTTGTAGTCGGCAGGCAGCGTCCAGTTGCGCGCGGCCATTCGATCGAGCGCCCGGCGACGCTGATCCTCCCGAGTTTCGACTTCGATGGCACCATCCCTGGCAGCGACCACGTTCAGTTCATCGCCTTCCTTGAGCCCAAGCTCATCGACCAGCGCCTTCGGCAGCCGAACCGCAAGGCTGTTGCCCCACTTCGACACCTGCATCACTGTCCTCCATGATATACGTACAAATTATGTATATCATAAGGCATTAACGGTGAGGTTTCAAGAGGATGTATGTGTGCATCCGTTCCTTGCTGCCCGACAACACGGTCTTGTTGAAAACCTCCGCCTGGGCCCGCCCAGACGCGCCCAGTACCAATGTCTAAGTCACAGCAGTCATTGCTCTGATCATCAGTTCTTTCCTGCTCTCTTTTGGTCGGGTCACGCGGCCTGGGCCGGATCTTCCTTGAAATCGCCGCGCGCGACGATCTGCAAGCCGTCGTCCGGCAGCGGGCGCTGCATCGCCTTGGCCTCGTCCCAGGGCGCGCGCATCCACACCTCGTATTCCTCGTCGGTGGTCAGAATCACCGGCATGGCCTGCGCGTGGATCGGTGCAACGATTGGGTTCGCGGCCGTGGTCAGGAAGCCGTAGACCAGATGCGGCCCCGGAATCGGCTTTGACTTGGTGCCGCGGTCGCCCCGAAATTCGGTCCAGATGCCGGCAAAGGCAAACAGCGGCCGGGCCTCGCTCCGCGCAAACCAGACGATGTCCTTTTTGCCGGTGTCGGGATTCCGCTCCGGCGCGAATTCGGCAAAGCTGTTGGCCGGCACCAGGCAGCGCTGCTCCGGCTTCAGCCAGCCGCGCCAGTGCGGCGAGGTGGTGTTGCGGATGTTGGTGACGGGAGCGCCGCCTGAGCGCAGCGGCGGCGGCATGCCCCAGCGCATGACCGCCAGCTCGCGGCCGGCTTCGGCGTTGCGCACCACCGGCGCTGGAAAATCGGGATAGACGCCGGGCATCGGCGGCAGGTTGCCGACATAGCGGTTGATCACCCGGAACAGGGCAATGATGGCGGCCTGATTGGTGGTGATCGAGTAGAGATTGCACATTGACGAAGCCTTGCTGTGGCCGGGGCGTTGCCGGCATCTGATCCTGGAGCGGGATGTGTTTCACCTCGCCCCGCTTGCGGGGAGAGGTCGGATTCGCGCTCAGCGCGAATCCGGGTGAGGGGGAGTCACCGCGCGCTTCGATGTTCGGAATTTGCAGAGGCAGGCCCCTCACCCCAACCCTCTCCCCGCGAAGAGCGGGGAGAGGGAGAAGTGGTCCGCCGCAGGCTAGAAACTTCCCCCCACCACCAGCAGAACCGCGCCGACCGCCATCATCAGAAAGCCCGGCCAGTTCGTTGCGACCCCCAGGAATCCCAGGCCGCGCCGGGGCGGCTCGAGGGTGCCGCGAGGCGGCCGGTCAGACTCCCGGCCGCTCAGCGGCCCCCGCCAGATCGCGCTCCGCGCCGTGTACACGATGCCAAAGAGAACGAGCAGCGCGCCAAGCCCCATCAGCACCATTCCCGCCTCCTCAAATTCATCCCTGACCGCGCACGACGCAGCCGGGATTGAAGACAGTGTACCCGGATTCGTTCCCGAACTCGCGGGCTTTCAACGGCTGGCTGTTGTGGTCGGCCCGCGGGATTGAGCGCTAATCCTAGTGGCATTGCGCTCTGCCGCAAGGGCGGCTGTAATCGGCCGGCCATGAGCACCAAGTCTCGCCAGACCATCTATGGCAGCCGGATCAGGGGCGCGAAGATCCGCGCCGAAAACGCAAGGCTTGCCGCCGCAAAAGCCGTCCGCGAGGCCGACCGCGCCGAGGCGGAGGCGTGGTCGATCCGCATGGAGGGCTATGGCGGGCCGGCGCAGCCGTCGCCGACCATCGGGCAATGCCTCAACGGCGGGCTGGGCTGGCTCGAGGTTGAGTGCAACCGCTGCAAGACCCGCGCGAGCCTGCCGCTCGATGCGATCCGCCGGTCGCGCGATACGCCGATCTGGAAACTGGAAGCGGCGCTGAAATGCCGCTCCTGCCGCAAGGGCCGCTACGCGCCGCCGGTGCACATGATCAAGCTGACCGCAACGCGCGAGATCACGCCCTATCTCTGGGTGCATCCGGACGAGGAGCGGTGAGGGCTGTCAGCTTTTGGGGGCTAAAGCAGACGTGCGCTGGTCAGCCCGGAATTTCGCCTTTTGACCCCAAATCGGACCTGCTCTTCCGGAGATGGCATTGACAAGAAGCCCCGCTCCGCTGGAGCGTGCCTCGCGCGGCCGAACCTTAGACCGCCTTAACTACGAGGCGGGCATGGGCAGAGCCTCCCACGCCTCTTGAGCGTTCCAAAAACCGTGCCCCGCCTGTTGGAGAAGCTGCCTTGTCACTCAGATAGCCTATGTTGCTTCCGACGAAGCTCGAATTTCGATGCGCCTCAACCATAAAAATCATCGTTTAAAACTAATAATTGCTGTCCTCAACGATGCGCTGTTCGACCTTTGCTCGAATAGCATCTAGATCCATCGTGCAGGTTATGTGTTCGTGAGTACCTGCTCGCATCCCCCATTTCTCGCAGTAGAGTTTGTTCTCCTGGGAAATTTCTAGTGCTCGCCGCGCCTCGGCGATCGCACGAGCGTCCCGCATTTGTGGAATATGGAGGAGCAAGAACACCGTTCCAGTGACTAGCGGCGCCCAGAGGGCCATAGGTACGGTGTCGTAGATTTGGTGAAAGATAGTCCAGGTATTGCGTGACAAATACGTCGTAATCCGGCCCCAAAGCGGCACTCCGTCAAACTTCGGGCGGCGGGATGTCATATGCAGCACCTCCGCTTCCAAACTTTGCGACTGTAAGATGCTCCCGCTGTGGGCATCGTCAAAACCTCATTCCTTGAGAACCGGGCGCGACATTCAAAAGGCAGGCCGACTTAGTCAGCCGCAGCCACCGCAGACACTGCGACAGATCAGATTCCGTATGTCTGCCGAATCAGGTCGGCGGCCTGCTCTCCGATCACGACGCAAGTCGCCATAGTGTTCCCGGTCGTGATGCGCGGCATGATCGAGGCGTCGGCGATGCGCAGGCAGTCGATGCCGTAGACGCGGAGCCGACTGTCAACGACGGACATTTCATCGCGGCCCATTTTGGCCGTGCAGGCTTGATGCCAGAAGGCCGATACTGCGTTTCTCGCGAAGCTCTCGAGCTCGCCCGCCGTTAGATTGCCCGGCATAACCTCACGTTTCGCGAACCGGCTCATGGCGCTTGAGTTGCCGATCTCGCGACAGAGCTCTATCGCACGGATTAATGCCTTCATGTCGGCAGAGCCGGCCAAGGTGTTGGCCACGATTTCGATGGTATCGGTCGGATTTGGTCCAGCGACGCGCAGGTGCCCTCGGCTGCACGGGCGAACCAGGCCCGCCAACATTGACCATGAGTCCACCGGTGGCGAAAAGTGGGCGGTCTCCGGAGTATAGAAAGGAATCTCTGCCAAGATCGATTGCAAATCGGGTGTGTCAATGGATGGATCACTCTTCCAAAACAAAGTGGCCTCACCACCGCTGTTCCGCATTGGAAGCGGTGTCTTGTATTGCCAGACGCATGGAACGATTACGTGATCGCGTAAATTCCGCCCGACACCGGGAAGATCCTGAACGACATCGATACCGGCATGGCTCAATTCGCTCTCATCGCCGACGCCCGATTGCATCAGTAGCTTGGGCGTGTTGATCGCGCCGAGCGAAAGCACAATCTCGCGGCGAGCGGCAATCCGATGCGACCGCCCGTCGCGAAGGAATTCTACTTCTGCCGCTCGCCTGCCATGGAATACAATGCGCGCTACGAGCGTGTGAGCGAGCACAGTGAGATTGTGGCGGTCCATATAGGGATAGGTATAGCTACGAAAGACCGACAAGCGACGGCCGTTCCGAATGCGGACGTTGGTAATCGCCGCGCCACCCTCGGCCTCCATCATTTCACCATTCTGATCATCGAAGGTCGGAATCCCAAGGGATCTGGCCGCCTCGAGCATGGCTGGAGCTATTGGGTTGGGATCGCGGGCCGGCTCCACATGGATGATGCCACCCTTGCCGCGTCGCTGTGGATCTGGTGTTCCCTGCCAATCCTCCAGGCGACGGTATAGGCCGAGGACCGATTCATAGCGCCAGCGGGGATCGCCTGCCTCTTCTGCAAAGTACTCCCAGTCATTCTTGTGTCCGCGCGACCATATCATCGCATTGATGCTTGAACTGCCGCCGAGCACCTTGCCGGCGGAGAACGAGAGGCGGCGCCCATTAAGCAACCGATTGGGCGCAGTCTGAAATCCCCAATCCAGTTCCGTTCCAACATTGGCGAGCCATTGACCCGCGTCTCTGACACTTGGCAGGTCGTCGGTGCCTCCCGCCTCGAGCAGCAGTACGGAGACATCGTCTGACTCCGCAAGGCGCCGAGCAACAACAGAGCCGGACGAACCCGATCCGCAGACGATGAAATCATAGGATGATTGAAGCTCTGCGGCGAGCCTGCGCTGGGTGGCTTGAACGCGTGCCTCAAATTCGAGTGCTTCTGGTTCGCTGGTGAGATTTTTGTTTGTTGTCGGTTCCATGATGATGAATGACCTTTGGGTGCGCTAAGCACGGTGACGATGACGAGCAAGTAACGTCAAAACGACGCTCCTGGCTGGTGATGCCTATCGCTCTATTGCCGTACTTGGCTCGGCGTTGCCTTTGAACGTGCATCATCGCACTGGCCACGCGGCAAATAGCGAGAGCCTTCACGGCCTCTGTCTTGCTGGGCGTTCCGCTTGATGAGACGACAAGGCGCAGGCCGGAAACACGTCGAACCAAGGGAGAAGCTTAGCGGAATCACGGGGCATCAAATCGCAGTGAACAACGTACCCGCGATACGTTACGAGGCGGGATACGCTCATTATGTAGTGACGAGTTCAGATGCCGAGAGCTCAACAACAGCATCGTAAGCGAGAGGCGATCGCATGGACCGCTCCACCGGCCGCAATCCAGTTGAAAGCGTTTCCACGGACGAGGTGTCCGCACCCGACCCGATCGACGGCCGAATGCCGACGATTGATTTCTTTCCGGCCGACGCTGTCAGACACCGGACCGCACGCTGGCGGGGCGTGCGCGCCAAGACCATGCAGATCATCAACCATGAGCCCTTCGAATATCGTTTCAAACAGCAATACCACTTGCTCATCGCTGTCGAGCAGGGCGTTTGCTATGACGCCGAGACCTTCATCGAAGGGCTGCCGATCTCGAGCGTGCGGAATTGCTCCCACAGGCTGATGTTCGTTCCAGCGGGGCGAATGTTCTTCGGCGCGCAGCGCCCGAGACTGCTGACACGTGCAATATGCCTCTACATCGACGCTCACACCGTGCCGGTCGATCCCGACCTCCGCTTCGCCGAGGCCGAGCTGCAACCTCGGCTGCTGTTCGAGGATGCCCGGCTATGGGAAACCGTCCGCAAGCTCAAGGCACAGATCGGCTCCGCCGATCCCGCTGCTCGCTTGTATGCGGAGGCGCTCGGTGGCCTCCTGTCCATCGAGCTGCTGCGTCTCCTGCAAGACGGGGCTCCGGCGTCAAGGCCGTCGCCACGTGGTGGGCTTGCCGCGTGGCAACAGAAGCGCGTCATGGATTTCATCGAGGAGCACCTTTCCGAGGACGTTTCGCTCGACGTGCTCGCCGATCAGGTGCGGTTGAGCCCATATCATTTTCTGCGATCCTTCAAGCAATCCTTCGGGGAGCCGCCGTATCGCTACTGGACGGGCCGGCGGATTGAGCGCGCCAAGGCCTTGCTGGCAAACCCCCGCAAATCGGTCACCGAGATTGCGCTCGATGTGGGATTCCATGGCACGAGCGCGTTCAGCGCTACCTTTCATCGGGTCATCGGGCAAACACCTACCGACTATCGCCGCGACCTCGAATGACGCGAGGTATGACGGCGCGCCCGCGGAAGCCGTGCCCCGTCATGTGCAAGGTCAAGGGCTGAAGCCCCGGCAGCGTCCGATTTGCCGCGGTGCATGAGTCCGGAAGTGGCAGATACTGTTGCAAAAGTTCCCTAAATGCCGGACAACTCATTTTCTCGCTAACAGGCCAAAAAAACCAACAATCGCTGGTCGGTGTGCCATCAGGCTCGCTACCGAAGTCGCCTGTGAGTTTCTCCTTTAGTAACGTATCCCTCCAAATAATTATTCGATCGCCAAACCCATGGCTCGGAAAATTTGTCTTCAGTGACCCAAAAAGAGTTTTGCAACACTATCGGCACGAAGCAGACGGGCCGAAGGCTAGCCCGGACGTCCGCTTCCGAGGGGATAGTGTTGCAAAAGTCCCAAAGGCCGCAGCTGCTAAATTATCGCCAAAGAACGAAACAAGCGACAATCGCCGCTCGATAGAGCCGCAAACCCGCTGCCAGAATCGCCTGTGAGTTTGGCGTGTGGCGACGTGGTCCCC
>DASSGM010000135.1:0-6316 GCA_035693465.1 Bradyrhizobium sp.
GTGCCGCGCGCCGCCGTGGCCGAAGATGTCCGATCGGGTGCCGCAATGCGGGCACTGGAAATAGCTCATGTTCTCGACAATGCCGAGAACCGGCACATTGACCTTCTTGAACATCGCCAGTCCGCGCCGCGCATCGATCAGCGAAAGATCCTGCGGCGTCGAAATAATGATCGCGCCCTTGAGTGGGACGTTCTGCGCCAGCGTCAGTTGCGCATCGCCTGTGCCGGGCGGCATATCGACCACGAGGATATCAAGCGTGCCCCATGCAACATCGCGCAGCATCTGGGTGATGGCCGACATCACCATCGGCCCGCGCCAGATCATCGCGGTGTCCTCCTCGACCAGAAAGCCGATCGACATGATCGCCAGACCGAAACGCGCAATCGGAATCATCTTCCGCTCGTCGTTCAGCTGCGGCTTTTCGCGAATGCCGGTCAATCTCGGAACCGACGGCCCATAAATGTCGGCGTCGAGCAAGCCGACGCGCAAACCGAGATCACGCAGGCCGAGCGCCAGGTTGATCGCCGTCGTGGATTTTCCGACACCGCCCTTGCCGGAAGCCACTGCGATGACGGCGGCGATGCCGGGAATTTCCGACTGCCTCGACATCGGCGACGCCGGACTTTGCGGCGGCCGATGCGACGAGACATGCGGCACGCCCTGCGCACGCCGCTGCGGCGGCGCCGCCGCGGAACCGGGCTTGCGCTCGGCGGTAAGCGCGATCATGGCGACGGTGACGCCGGGAATGGCTCGCACGGCCGCTTCGGCCTGGGCGCGAACGCTCTCCCAGGCGCTGGCCTCACTGGCCTCCACATTGATCGAGAAGAACACCTTGCCGTCGCTGACCGATATCGCCGACAGGACATCGGCATCGCTCAAGGCGACGCCGCGCGGCGACATCACCTTGGCGAGAGTGTCGAGAACCTGCTGCTGCGTTATGCTCAATGCCTATCTCCTGTCCGGACCGACAGATAGAGCGATCCTGCAAGAAAGGATACCGCTCTTGCGCCGCATCAGGCCTGCGCCGCGGGATGGCGATGGCGACCCTCAGCCTTGCTCCCTGGCGGCCTCATAGTTCAGTTCGATCAAGACGCCGTTGGGGTCGTTGACGAAGATCTGCCAGAGATCGCCGCCGGGCACCTGCCGCACGTCGAACGCCATGCCCTTGGACTGAAGCCGCTGCTTCATGCCGGCAAAACCGCGGCTCGCGAAGGCGACATGATGAACAACGCCGGAATCAGGTTTCTGTTGCTCGTCGGTCGGTGAAATATCGACCAGATGCACCACCGGTTTGCCCTCGCTATACATCCACGCCCCGGGGAAAGCGAAATTCGGCCGGTCGCCCTTCTTCAGCCCCAGGATCTCCTCATAGAACCGAACGGTTTCGGCGAGCTTGCGGGTCCGGATGTTGAAATGATCGAGCACGCCCACGCTCATGCGATGTCCCTCCCTTTGTCTTGAAATCTCAAGCGTCGAGACTTGATTCTAGCACAAAACCGCGCCCGCTCGCCAAACGGAGCCGTTGCCCTTCATGGCACAGGGTTTATTGTGGGCGTTCCTCATCCTGGGCGGAACTGTTTCGAGGGCCGAACCAGCCCAACCGCCCCTTTCCCAGCATACGGCCCGCCGACCTCGACGGCGCCGGCAAAACCCCAGGGTTGCACACATGGCCAAAGTCGCTTTTCTCGGTCTCGGCGTTATGGGTTTTCCCATGGCAGGGCATCTCGTCAAAAAAGGTGGCCACGAGGTCACAGTGTTCAACAGGACGCCCGCCAAGGCGAAGGCATGGGCCGAAAAATTTGGCGGACGCACGGCGCCGACGCCGCAAGCCGCCGCCGAGGGCCAGGATTTTGTCATGGCCTGCGTCGGTAACGACAACGATTTGCATGCGATCACGCTTGGCGCCAACGGCGCCTTCGCCGGGATCAAGAAGGGCGCGACCTTCGTCGATCACACCACGGCTTCCGCCGAAATCGCGCGCGAGCTCGATGCGGAGGCGACCAAACGCGGCTTCAGGTTCGTCGATGCCCCGGTATCGGGCGGCCAGGCCGGCGCGGAAAACGGCGTTTTGACTGTGATGTGCGGCGGCAGCGAAGAGGGCTATGCCAGCGCTGAGCCTGTCATCGCGGCCTATGCCAGGATGTGCAAGCGGCTCGGACCCGCGGGCTCGGGGCAATTGACCAAGATGGTCAACCAGATCTGCATCGCCGGACTGGTCGAGGGGCTGTCGGAAGGAATTCATTTTGCGAAAAAGTCGGGGCTGGATGTCCAGGCGGTGATCGACACCATCTCGAAAGGCGCCGCGCAATCCTGGCAGATGGATAACCGCTACAAGACCATGAACGAGGGAAAGTTCGATTTCGGTTTTGCGGTGGAATGGATGCGCAAGGACCTTTCGATTTGTCTCGCCGAAGCACGGCGCAATGGCGCGAGCCTTCCGGTGACCGCGCTGGTCGATGCGTTCTATTCGGAAGTCGAGAAGATGGGCGGCAAGCGCTGGGACACGTCGAGCCTTTTGGCGCGGCTTGAACGCTAGAGCAGGCTCCGCCATGGCCGAGATTTCCGTTAAGTTCGGCCCCTGCTGCTTTTGCGGCCGCGACATCGAGGAAACCGGGGCCGACCCGTGTCGCGTGACGGTCGAAACGGCGGGCGGCAAATGGCAAGTTTGGAAGTGCCACAGCTCATGCTTCCGGGAGAAACTTGCCGACCCACCGGAGGCTCCGGCACTCTTCGAGTCAGCCCATTTCTGACAAGCATCAGGCCGCTGCGAAATTCAAGTCAGGCTACGGACGATCCAAACAAGGCAATGCCCGGCGGGAGGTTAATTTAACCTCCCATTAAGGTGATTTTTTAGTTCTTTAAGGCAGCTCTTAATGATTTAGCGCCAGAGATAGACAATGCAAAAGCTCGCCCAGGTCGCGGGCAGGATTTGTGTTGTTTGATGAGTAACCCCGCAGATAAGCCTGAAGTGGTCCAGCTTCCGGCCGAAACGCCTGCCGCGGCGCCGATCCCGGACCGCCGCCGCGCCGCGCGGCGGGTGCGCGAGGCGCGCGATCGGTTAACGTCGACCAGCGGAACCCGCCCGACTTTCGATCGCGAAATGCTTCGGCAATATGCGCGAACACGCCTGTCGGCATCCTATGTCGTGATGCTGCTGGTGGCGGCGACCGGAGTGCTGTTCGGCTTCCTGATCGGGCCGGTTTCGGCGGCGGCCTGGACCTGCGGCGTGTTCTGCATTCACGCCGTCATCGTCCGCAATTGTGCCAGGTTTCTCGCCGAGCCGCCAAGGCTCACCCCAACCCCGACGTGGCAAACGCGATTTGTTGTGCTCGATCTGCTCTACGGCCTGTGCTGGATGGCGATCCTGATCCATCCGACCAGCCGCGATATGGGCTCGAGTTCCCTGATCATGTTCATGATGCTGCTGGTGATCGCGGTATCGAGCATGGTCGCGGCAAGCCTTCCGGTCGCAGCTCTTGTCGCAACCGTTCCGGTAACCACCGCGATTGTAGCCAAGTTCATGCTGAGCGGCAGCTTGGACAATTACGTGCTCGCCTTTTTCGCGCTCGCCGCGGAAAGCTATTTTGCGCTGCTCGCGCATCGTCTGCATTCGACCACGCTGGCGACGCTGGAGGTGCGCGCCGAAAAAGATGCGCTGATCGGCGAGCTCGAGCAGGCAAAATCGATATCCGATGAAGCGCGCCATCGCGCCGAATCGGCCAATGTCGCGAAGTCGCGGTTTCTGGCGCAAATGAGCCACGAGCTGCGAACGCCGCTCAACGCCATCCTCGGATTCTCCGAGGTGATGAAAAGCGAAATTTTCGGCGCCCACGCGATACCGGTTTACAAGGAATATTCGGCCGATATTCACAATTCGGGCGTACATCTGCTCAATCTCATCAATGAAATTCTCGATCTGTCGCGGATCGAAGCCGGCAGATATGAGCTCAACGAAGAGGCCGTGTCGCTCGTGCACGTCGTCGCCGACTGCCATCATCTGCTGAAGCTGCGCGCTTCCAGCCGCGGCATCACCATTCACGAGGCCTTCGAGCAGAACATGCCGCGAATTTGGGGCGATGAGCGCGCCACGCGGCAGATCGTGCTCAATCTGTTGTCGAATTCGATCAAGTTCACCCCGCAGGGCGGCGATATCTGGCTGAAGGTGGGATGGACTCTTTCGGGCGGGCAATATCTGAGCGTCAAGGATACCGGCTCAGGCATTGCGGAGGATGAAATCCCCATTGTGCTGGCCTCGTTCGGTCAAGGCTCCAATTCGATCAAATCCGCCGAGCAGGGTGCCGGGCTTGGATTGCCGATCGCAAAGAGCCTGATCGACATGCACGGCGGCACATTCACTCTCAAATCGAAGCTTCGCATCGGCACCGAGGTCATCGTCACCTTCCCGGCGGAGCGCGTGATGTCGGCGCTGACGCCAACGGCCGAGGAAGCGCCGCCGCTGCAACCTGAAGCCACGAACGCCCCTGCTGCCGATGACAAGCGCCGGGATCGCAACAAGCCGATCATGAGCGCCGGAACCGGATTGTAACTGGAGCGCTTGCGCAAGTGACCGAATACGCCCCACTATCCCTGAATGAGCAAAGACACGCCGTGTATCGCAGTCTGCATGATCGACCCCAGAACCAGCCTGTGCTTCGGCTGCGGACGTACGCTTCCGGAGATCGCGCGCTGGCACCGGATGGACCGCGCCGAGCGGCTTGCGGTGATGGCGCAGCTCGCGGCGCGCATGGACGAGGCTGGCCTGCCGCGACTCGGGACGGCGGAGACCCCGGAGTCCGGCTGAGCGACGATTACACTTGCATCGGAGGCCCGCTGTGAGCCGGTTCTTGCTCGTCGTTCTCATGCTGGCGGCGACGGTCGGCGCCGTGGTCGCCTATAAGGACCCCGAGCAGATCGCGCGTGCCAGCGATACCGTGTCGAACTTGCTGCGCAGGCGGGCCGCGTCTCCGGGCCGTGCGGTGCAGATCGCACGCGGGCAGACCGGCGAGTTTACACTGAGGGCCAGGATCAACGGCGTGACTGCCCCGATGGTGATCGATACCGGCGCGACCTGGGTTGTGCTGACTTACGAGACGGCGAAGGCCGCCGGGCTGCCGCTGGAGCTGCTCGAATACAACGTCGATGTCGAGACCGCCGGCGGACACACCAAGGCAGCGCGGTTGACGCTCGATCGCGTCGCGATCGGCAAGCTTGTCGAGCGTTCGGTGCCGGCGCTCGTGGTGCCGCACGGACAGATGAAGACCAATCTGCTCGGCATGAGCTTCCTGGACCGGCTGGAAAGCTGGGAAGTGCGCGCCGACAGGCTGATGCTGCACGGCTATCCTTAACCGCTAGTTCGCAACCATGGTCGTTGTCAGGCGGCGATCGAGGCCACGGCACGGTCGTCGACCAGCGCAATCGCATCGCGCAAGACATTCACGCCGGCCCCAGGCTTGACGCCGTTTTCGGCGAGGTAACGGCGGAAGGCACGCGCGCCCGGCACCCCATGAAACGCGCCAACGAAATGCCGCGTGATCGAATGCAGGCGCACGCCCTGCCCAAGTTCGCGCTCGATATAAGGCATGACAGCCTCCAACACGTCCTTCATCGTGGCGTGCGTCGCCGCCTCGCCGAACAGTTCGGGATCGGCCGTCAGCAATCGCCATGGCTCCTGATAGGCTGCGCGCCCCAGCATGATGCCGTCGACAAAGCCGAGGTGCCGCCTGGCCTCGGCCAGGCTTGCGATGCCGCCATTGATGACCACGGGCACATCAGGCAGCGAGGCCTTCAGCCGATATACAATGTTGTAGTCGAGCGGCGGGATATTCCGATTTTCCTTCGGCGACAATCCATTGAGCCAGGCCTTGCGGGCGTGGACGATCAGCGCATCCGCGCCGGCTGCGATCACGCTGCGCGCCAGCGTATCCAGCGCAATTTCCGGATCCTGATCGTCGATGCCGATCCGGCATTTGACGGTGACCGGAATGCCAACCGTGCGCTTCATGGCGTCGACACAAGCGGCAACCAGGGCCGGCTCCGCCATCAGGCACGCGCCAAACCGGCCATCCTTCACCCGATCCGACGGACAGCCGACATTGAGGTTGATTTCATCATAGCCGAAATCCTCGCCAATTTTCGCAGAGGTCATGAGGTCGCGCGGATCGGAGCCGCCGAGTTGAAGCGCAACGGGATGTTCGCTCGCATCGAAGCCGAGCAGCCGCTTTCGATCGCCATGGATGATGGCGCCCGTGGTCAGCATCTCCGTGTAGAGCCGGGCACGCCGCGTCATCAGGCGGTGGAAGACGCGGCAATGCCGGTC
>DASSGM010000136.1:0-2237 GCA_035693465.1 Bradyrhizobium sp.
TTGCGGATCCGGCAGCAGGCGTCCGGATCGGAGAACCACAATTCACGATTGGGATCCTCGCGTGACAGCGCCTCCTCCGCGGGTTTGATGGACCGGACGTCGCGCAGGCCAAGCCTCGCGATCAGGGTATCGCGATAGGCCAGCGTCTCCTCGAACAGCCATCCGGTATCGAGAAAGATCACCGGGATTGCCGAATCGACATCCGCCATCACTTTCAGCAGCGCCGCCGATTCGGTGCCGAACGACGAGACCAGAGCGAGACGCTCGCGGCCGACGGCTTGCAGGGCGCCGGCGATCACCGCGGCCGGCGATTGATTGCGCAGCGCCTGATCGAGCTCCCCGGCCGACGGCAAATCTGGCTGATGTGCCGTCCGTTCCGGTTGGGCCTGATGGGCAAGAGCATTCATTGGTTGGCACTTTCCGAATGCCGCAGTTGCATCCGCCGATGCAGCGCGGTGAGGCGGCCGTCACCGGTCGGCTGATAGAATACCGAATAACGCTTTACCGTGGCGGCAAACGCTTCCGCGTCGCTTTGCTTTTTCACTTCGAACGCGTCGAAGCCGGCGCGCAGCATGAACACGAACTGATCGCGCAGCACCTGGCCGGTGGCACGCAACTCGCCCTTGAAACCGTAACGCTCCCGCAGCAACCGCGCCTGGCTGTAAGCGCGCCCGTCGCGGAAGGTCGGAAACATCAAGGCGATCACCGCAAGCCGGTCGAGATAAGGGATAAGGTCATCGACATCGCGATTGTTCGGCCAGATCACACCGGTCCGCCTCACACGCCGCGAAAGACCTTCCGGGTCCTCGAGAAACCGTGCAGCCGGGATCAGGATCGCGCCATCGCCCGGAATCTCGGCGTCATCGGCCACATGGGCCAACGTATCGCTGGTAATCTTTCCGTGTTTAACGAGTGGCATAGACCCGCTCCTTAAACGGTTCGACGCCAAGCCGCTTCACGGCGTCGATGAAAAGCTCGTCGGGACGTTCGCGCAGCGCAAGATAGGCCTCGACAATATCCTCGACCACGTCGGCGACTTCGCCATAAGGCACGGCCGGTCCGATCAAGGTGCCGACTGCGGCTTGTTCGTCGGCACGGCCGCCGATCGTGATCTGGTAGAATTCCTCGCCGTTCTTTTCGACGCCGAGAATCCCGATATGGCCGACGTGATGATGGCCGCAGGCATTGATGCAGCCGGAGATGTTGACGTGCAGCCGCCCGATCATGTTGGCGGTCTCATGGTTGGCAAAGCGCCGCGTCAATTCCTGCGCGATTGGGATCGAACGGGCATTGGCCAGCGAGCAATAGTCAAGTCCCGGGCAGGCGATGATGTCGGACACCAGATTGACGTTCGGCGTGGCGACACCGATCTTGTCGAGCGCTTTCCACAGCACCGGCAGGTCGCGCCTGGCAACGTGGGGTAGCGCAAGATTTTGTTCATGGCCGACGCGGATTTCGCCGAAGGAGTACTTTTCGGCGAGATTGGCGATGGCGTCCATCTGGTCGGCGGTGGCGTCGCCAGGCGGTCCACCCACCGGCTTCAGCGACAGCGTCACGATGGCGTAGCCCGGCACCTTGTGCGGGAAGACCGAGTTCTTCCGCCATGCCTCGAAATGCGGATCATGCGCCGCCTTCTTCAACTCCTCCGGCATATGCGGCAGCTTTTCGTAGGTCGGATAGCTGAAACGCGAGCGGATGTCCTCGATAACGGCATCATCGATCGCGAGCGCGCTGTCGCGCATCTGCAGCCACTCTTCTTCTACTTCCTGCGCGAATTTCTCGATGCCGAGCTCGTGCACCAGGATCTTGATGCGGGCCTTGTAGATGTTGTCGCGGCGGCCGTACTGGTTGTAGACGCGCAGGATCGCTTCGACGTAGCTGAGTAGATCATGGCCGTGAACGAACGGCTTGATGGTCTTGCCGATGAACGGGGTGCGGCCGAGCCCGCCGCCGACCAGCACCTCGAATCCGGTCTCGCCTTCCGCGTTTTTGTAAAGCCGCAGGCCGATGTCGTGCACCTTGATCGCCGCGCGATCGTGATCCGACGCGGTGATGGCGAATTTGAACTTGCGCGGCAGGAAGGAGAATTCCGGATGCAGCGTCGTGTACTGCCGCAACAGCTCGGACCAGATGCGGGGATCCTCGACCTCGCCGGGCGCCACACCGGCCCATTGATCCGACGTGACGTTGCGCGTGTTGTTGCCTGAGGTCTGCATGGCGTGGATGCCTACTTCGGC
>DASSGM010000137.1:0-14124 GCA_035693465.1 Bradyrhizobium sp.
GGCGCCAGCGCGGTGCTGGTGGTGACGCCGTACTACAACAAGCCGACCCAGGAAGGCATGTACCAGCACTTCAAGGCGATCAACGATGCGATCGGAATTCCGATCATGATCTACAACATTCCGCCGCGATCGGTGATCGACATGAGCGTGGACACCATGGCGCGGCTGTTCGAGTTAAAGAACATCGCCGGGGTAAAGGATGCGACCGCGAGCGTGGTGCGCGTTTCGCAGCAGCGGGCGCGGCTGGGTGAGGATTTCAACCAGTTGTCCGGCGAGGATGCGACCGTGCTTGGTTACATGGCGCATGGCGGCCACGGCTGCATCTCGGTTACCTCCAACGTCGCGCCCCGGCTATGCTCTGAATTCCACGTGGCCTGGCAGAACGGCGATCTCAAGACCGCGCTCAAGCTGCACGACAAGCTGATGCCGTTGCACACCAATCTCTTCATCGAGTCCAATCCGTCACCGGTGAAATACGCGCTGTCGCTGCTCGGCAAGATGGAGGAGACGCTGCGTCTGCCGATGGTGCCGGTGTCTGAGCCCACGCGCGTGGCGGTGCGCAGCGCCATGGTGCATGCTGGCTTGATCAACTAGGCCTTCCGACGCTGCGGTGGTGAACAGTCCGGCGAGCGAGGTAGAAGGGAAGGGTTTGCGGATGCTGAACGAATTCCGCGAATTCGCGATGAAAGGCAATATGGTCGACCTGGCGGTCGGCATCATCATCGGCGCAGCCTTCGGCGCCATCGTGACCTCGCTGGTCGGCGACATCATCATGCCGATCATAGGTGCGATCACCGGCGGCCTCGACTTCTCCAATTACTTCACGCCGCTGTCGAAATCGGTCACCGCAAGCAATCTGGCGGACGCAAAAAAGCAGGGCGCGGTGCTGGCCTGGGGCAGTTTCCTGACGCTGACGCTGAATTTCATTATCATTGCCTTTGTGATGTTCGTGGTAATTCGTTTCATGAACAGGCTGAAGCGCAGGGATGAAGCTGCCCCGCCGCCGAAACTGACCCGTCAGGAAGAGCTGCTCACCGAGATCCGCGACCTGCTTAAAAGCCCTGACGTGCGAGGTCTCAGGCCGGCTGACTCCGCGGCTGGTCGGAAATAGTCCAAGGCATTTTTCACATGGCCGAAAAGAGTGAGCGTGCGATCAAGGTGGTCGCCGAAAATCGCAAGGCCCGATTCAATTACGCGATCGAGGACACGGTGGAGGCGGGAATCGCGCTGACCGGTACCGAGGTCAAGTCAATCCGCAACGGCAAGACGACGATCGCGGAATCCTATGCGGATTCCAAAGACGGCGAGATCTGGCTGATCAACGCCAATATTCCGGAGTATCTGCAAGCCAACCGCTTCAACCACGAGCCGAAGCGACCGCGCAAGCTGCTGTTACACAAAAAGCAGATCAACAGGCTGATGGGAGCGGTCGATCGCGAAGGCATGACGCTCATCCCGCTAAAGCTTTACTTCAACGAGCGTGGCCGCGCCAAGCTGTTGCTGGCGGTGGCGAAGGGCAAGAAGCTGCACGACAAGCGCGAGAGCGAGAAGAAGCGCGATTGGAGCAGGGAGAAGGGTCGCCTGCTGCGGGCGCGGGGCTAGAGTAAGCCCCTGATCCCGCGGAGCGCGTCGTGACGCGCGCCTCGAAGGATGAGACAGAAGCGGCTTCATGGTTTGAGACGGGGCAAGCGCGCCTCCTCATTATCAGGTCTGGGCGCATTGAATGCCGAGGGAAGAGCAATGAATCAGAGAAACCTGCTCGAAGTCGACTGGAGCAAGATTCTGGCGCCGACCGACGATGGTGCGGCGGCGCATCTGGTGGGCATGACGATCCCGCCGATCAGCCTGGTTGCCACCGACGATACGTCGGTGACGCTGTCGGCGCTGCGGGGGCGCAGCGTGGTGTTCGCCTATCCAAGGACCGGCGAGCCTGGCAAGATCGCGCTAGTCGACGATTGGGACATGATTCCCGGGGCACGCGGCTGCACGCCGCAGACCTGCGCGTTCCGCGACCTGTTTGCCGAGCTGAAGGCCGCGGGTGCCAAGCACGTTTTCGGCCTGTCGACACAGAGCAACGAATATCAAGCCGAGATGGCGTCCCGGCTGCATTTGCCGTTTCCGGTCTTGTCGGATGACAAGCTAAAGTTGACGCGCGCGCTCGATCTGCCGACCATGCAGGTGGCGGGACTGACCTTGATCAAGCGGATGGCGCTGATCGTCGATGACGCGCGCATCACCCACGTGTTCTATCCGGTATTCCCACCCGATCGTAACGCCTCCGACGTGCTGGCCTGGCTCAAGGAAAATCCGGTTTAGTTGCGACCGTCAATCATGCCCAGATGCGGCGCAGCGCCTTGCCCTTGCGGCGTGGTGCGCGGCTGATCCGGGGCTCATTTGTTCTTGCTCGGGTGTGGGTCCCGGCTCTGCGGAGCAGCGTGCGGAACGCTGCACCGCGTCCGGGGCGCGGCCTAGCCCAGTTCCGCCCTTACCCTTGCGAACACGTTGCGAAACATCTGCGGCGTCAGCACCCCCGTATTGGTGTTGTAACGTGAGCAATGGTAGCTGTCGTAAAGTTTTACAGCGCTCGCCTGATGCATCGCGCCGTGCGCAAACGGTGCTGCGGAGCTGCGCACGTTCAGTACCTTCAACATCGACTCATGCGCCACGCGGCCGAGCGCCACGATCGCGCGCAGCCTTGGCATCGTCGCTGTCGTCGCCGACAGGAATTGTCGGCACGTGCTGATTTCAGCAGGCAGCGGTTTGTTCTGTGGCGGCACGCAGCGCACCGAGTTGCTGATCCGGCAATCGATCAGCGTCAACCCGTCATCGGGCCGTGCTTGGTATTCGCCCTCGGCAAAACCGTATTCGAGCAGCGTCGCGTAAAGCAGGTCGCCGGCGAAATCGCCCGTAAAAGGCCGCCCGGTGCGATTGGCACCCTGCAGCCCCGGCGCGAGACCGACGATCAACAGCCGCCCGTCGGGATCGCCGAAGGAGGGTACCGGAGAATTGAACCATTCCGGTTCGCGTGCGCGCGCCGCCTCGCGGAAGCTGGCGAGCCTTGGACAGAGCGGGCAATTACGGTCGGGTTCGGTGGGGAGAAGCGTGGGCGGCTGGCCGCGCCCTGGGCCGTTTTCAATCGTCGAAATCGTCGTCATCGCCCCTCGGCACCGTGGTGGTCGCGCGCTGCAGGAATTGTGGCGCGTGATGACGCGGTTCGCGCGGGGGCGGGCGCTCGGAGGGATCGCGGCCGAGCTTGGATTGCAGCTCCACCAGATCGGTGAAGACGTCGGCCTGACGCCGCAACTCGTCGGCGATCATAGGCGGCTGGCTCGCGATCGTCGAAACCACGGTAACCCGGACGCCGCGGCGCTGTACCGCCTCGACCAGAGAGCGGAAATCGCCGTCGCCGGAGAACAGCACGATCTGATCGACGTGTTCGGCGAGCTCCATCGCATCAACGGCGAGCTCGATATCCATGTTGCCCTTGACCTTGCGGCGGCCGCTGGCATCGATGAATTCCTTGGTCGCCTTGGTGACGACGGTGTAACCGTTGTAATCGAGCCAATCGATCAGCGGGCGGATCGAGGAATATTCCTGATCCTCGATAATCGCGGTGTAATAAAACGCGCGTAAGAGTGTTCCGCGACTCTGGAATTCCTTGAGAAGGCGCTTGTAATCGATGTCGAAGCCGAGCGTCTTGGCGGTTGCGTAGAGGTTGGCGCCATCGATAAAGAGCGCGATCTTGTTGGAAGTAGGTGACATCAAAGTGTTCTCACGTTGTTCTTAACGCCCTTGGCGCAGCGGCAACCAGACCGCGCATTTCCAGGATGAGCTGCCCAAAGTTGGGTGAATCGGACCCCCACAAAACACCATCGCAATGTGGTGAGGCAAGGGCGGAAAGACCTGTACTTTGGCAATGTAATGAAGCGATTTTTGTCCCAGAAGGCACTCGCCTGGCCTGGACGCTCCGGCCTTGCGGCCCCCAAGGGGGTATCAGAGCCGAATGAGTAGGCAAATCACAAAAATGGCCTTGCGAAAAGCCCCTGACCCCTATAACTACCGCGCATAATCAAAATATTAGGTCCCATTAACGGAGCGACAGTCGATGGCGCGCGTCACCGTAGAAGATTGCATTGACAAGGTCGACAACCGGTTCGATCTGGTGCTGTTGGCGGCGCATCGCGCCCGCATGATCTCGTCCGGCTCACAGCTCACGATCGACCGCGACAACGACAAGAACCCGGTGGTGTCGCTGCGCGAAATCGCGGACTCGACGATTTCGCCCGAGGATTTGCGTGAAGAATTGGTTCATTCGCTGCAGAAATTTGTCGAAGTTGACGAGCCGGAGCCGGATACCGTGCCGTTGATCGGGTCGGCCGGCGCCAGCGTCGATGCTGACGATACCGAGGTCGCCGTGGAGCGCATGACCGAGGAGGAGCTTCTGAAGGGCCTCGAAGGCCTGGCGCCACCGGAAGAACAGCCCGAAGAGGACGAGTGAGCCTCTATATCGGGGCTTCCGGCTTGTTCCAACCCCGTGCCGTTTAGCAAAGGCCCGGACATTTGTCCGGGCCTTTGCTTTTATTGACCTTTTCATGGTTACCATGGGTCGCGGACCCGACGAATTCTGGGCAAGCCTGTCTTCGATTTGATCGGAGACCGCAGGTTTTCGCGTTAGACTGCGCCGGGACGTCCGACATCGAGCGTTTACCCGCCCGAAGGGTGCTGCTTCGGTCGGGAAAGCGTTAGGTAATGCAGGTAGTATCGTCACCCCGGGCCGGTTTTGAGGCCCGCAAGTGAAGGCGGTCATCCGATGGCGTATTGGCGCCGCAGCCCACGGCAGATGCAGGCCGCGACCGGCACGGTCGCCGTCGCGCCTTCGTCGTCGCCCGCCTTGCCGAAGGGGGCCAAGGCGCCGCGCCAGCGCATGATGCGCCAGTACGATCTCGTCGAACGCGTCAAGGCCTACAATCCGGATACCAACGAGGACCTGCTGAACCGCGCTTACGTCTACGCCATGAAGGCGCACGGCGCCCAGACCCGTGCCTCCGGCGATCCGTTTTTTTCACATCCCCTTGAGGTCGCGGCGATCCTCACCGACCTCAAGCTCGACGACGCCACCATCGTCGCGGCACTGCTGCACGATACCATTGAGGACACCGAGGCCACCCGCGCCGAAATCGATCACGTCTTCGGGCACGAGATCGGCGCGCTGGTGGAAGGTCTTACCAAGCTGAAGCGGCTGGAACTGGTATCGCGGGAGGCCAAGCAAGCCGAGAACCTGCGCAAGCTCTTGCTGGCGATTGCCGACGATGTCCGCGTTCTCCTGATCAAGCTCGCCGACCGCTTGCATAACATGCGCACGCTGGAGTTCGTGGCGCCCACGGCACGTCACCGAATCGCCGAGGAAACCCTGGACATCTATGCGCCGCTCGCGGGCCGCATGGGTATGCAGGAGATGCGGGAAGAACTCGAAGACCTCTCGTTCCGCACGCTCGATCCGGAAGCCTACACCGTGGTGAAACAGCGGCTGGATTCGCTGGCGGAGCGCAACCGCAACCTGATCAGCGAAATCGAAAGCCAGCTCTCCAACAATCTCAAGAAAAACGGCATGACTGCCCATGTCTACGGTCGGCGCAAGCGGCCGTTTTCGATCTGGACCAAGATGGAGCGCAAGTCGATCGGCTTCGAACAATTGTCCGATATCTTCGGGTTCCGGGTCGTGTTGAATGACGTCGAAGCCTGCTATCGGGCGCTCGGCGTCGTGCACACCACCTGGCCCGTGGTGCCCGGCCGCTTCAAGGACTACATCTCGACGCCGAAGCAGAACGATTATCGTTCTATCCACACCACCGTGATCGGTCCCGGCAACCAGCGCGTCGAATTGCAGATCCGCACCGAGGAGATGCACCAGATCGCGGAATTCGGCATCGCCGCGCACGCCTTCTACAAGGACGGCGTCGGTTCGCCGACCGAGCTGCTGAAGCGCGAATCCAACGCTTTCGCCTGGCTGCGCCACACCGTCGCGGTGTTGTCCGACGGCGCCAACCCGGAAGAGTTCCTCGAACATACTAAGCTGGAGCTGTTTCACGATCAGGTGTTCTGCTTCACCCCGAAGGGAAAACTGATCGCGCTGCCGCGCAAGGCCAATGTGATCGACTTCGCCTATGCCGTGCACACCGATGTCGGCAACAGCGCGGTGGGCTGCAAGATCAACGGAAAGTTCGCGCCGCTGTCCTCGGAGCTGCAGAACGGCGACGAGGTGGAGGTGCTGACCTCACAGGCCCAGTCGGCACCGCCATCGGCATGGGAATCGCTCGCGGTCACAGGCAAGGCGCGGGCTGCGATCCGGCGCGCCACGCGCACGGCGGTGCGCGACCAGTATGCCGGCCTCGGCCGCCGCATCGTGGAGCGGCTGTTCGCGCGCGCGAAAATCGAATACGCCGACGACAAGCTGAAGGGCGCGCTGCCACGGCTGGCGCGCGCCTCGATCGACGATGTGATGGCCTCGGTCGGCCGCGGCGAGATGAAGGCCTCCGACGTCGCGCGCGCGATGTATCCAGATTACAAGGAAGAACGGGTCGCGCGGTACGGCGCCAAGAAAAGCCTTGCAGTCAAATTGAAACTGAAATCGCCGCCGGATCCGGCGCGCAGCCCCTCGGCGATACCGGTGCGCGGCATCAATTCCGGTTTGCCGGTCAAGTTCGCGCCGAATGGCGGCGCGGTGCCGGGCGACCGCATTGTCGGCATCGTAACCCCGGGTAAGGGCATCACGATCTATCCGATCCAGTCGCCGGCGTTGAAGGATTTCGAGGAGGAGCCGGAGCGCTGGCTCGACGTGCGCTGGGACGTCGACGAGACAACGCCACAGCGTTTTCCGGCGCGAATCCTGGTCGACAATGTCAACGAGCCCGGGAGCCTCGCCCAGGTCGCCACCGTGATCGCCGAGCATGACGGCAATATCGACAACATCAGCATGTCCCGCCGCTCGCCGGATTTCACCGAACTCACCATCGACCTCGAGGTCTATGACCTCAAGCATCTCAGCGCTATTATCGCCCAGTTGCGCGCCAAAGCCGTTGTTGCACGGGTCGAACGGGTCAATGGATAGCACAGTTCGTCATGGCCGGGCTTGACCCGGCAATCCATCTTGACGAAGAGGATGGATGCGCGGGTCAGGCCCGCATGACCTCCTGGTTGTCCCAGCCGTTCCCTGAATTTGTCCGCGAGCCCGTTATGCCAAAAGCTCCTCCGCTGCGCCTTGGAGTCAATGTCGACCACGTCGCCACCCTTCGCAACGCGCGGACAGGCGAGCGGCCTGATCCGGTCCGCGCGGCACTGGTCGCGATCGAAGCCGGTGCCGACGGCATCACCGCGCATCTGCGCGAGGACCGCCGCCACATCCGTGACGACGACATGGCGCGGCTGAAAGCCGAAATCTCAAAACCGCTGAATTTCGAGATGGCGGCGACCGCGGACATGCTGGCAATCGCCCTTGCGACCAAGCCTCACGCGGTGTGCCTGGTGCCCGAGCGGCGGGAAGAGCTTACCACCGAGGGTGGCCTCGACGTGGCCGGACAGCACAACGCGCTTGCGCCATTCATCGCACGCTTGAACGATGCCGGCGTGCGGGTGTCGCTGTTCATCGCCGCCGAGCCACGGCAGATCGAAATGGCGGCAAAACTGCACGCGCCGGTGATCGAAATTCACACCGGCGCCTGGTGCGACGCCGTCGTCGAGGACCAGGCGGCGAAGGCAGAAGCCGAATGGCAGCGGATCGTGGCGGGAGCGGCGCTTGCGCGCTCGGCCGGCCTGGAAGTCCACGCCGGCCACGGGCTCGATTATGTGACCGCCGAGAACATCGCCTCGATCCCTGAGATCGTCGAACTCAATATCGGCTACTACATGATCGGAGAGGCATTGTTCGTCGGCCTCAGCGAGACCGTTCGCACGATGCGGGCCGCGATGGATCGCGGCCGTAACCTCGCCAGCGCGAGCCACGCCAGCCGGGATCCTGCGGGCAAAAGATGATCATCGGCATCGGCTCCGACCTGATCGATATCCGTCGCGTCGCCAAGGTTATTGAGCGGCACGGCGACCGCTTTCTCGACCGCATTTTTACAGAAGCCGAGCGTGCCAAGGCCGGGCGCCGTGCCAGGAGCGAGAAGATGGTGGTGGCGACCTACGCCAAGCGGTTCGCCGCCAAGGAGGCCTGTTCCAAGGCGCTCGGCACGGGAATCCGGCGTGGGGTCTGGTGGCGCGACATGGGGGTTGTGAACCTGCCGGGCGGCCGTCCCACCATGGAGCTGACGGGCGGGGCGCTGGCTCGGCTCGAGGCGCTGACGCCGGAGGGTTACGAGGCCCGGATCGACCTCAGCATCACCGATGACTGGCCGATGGCGCAGGCCTTCGTCGTCATTTCGGCGGTCGGTGCGGCCAAATCGTGAGCTATCCGCGCGGCATCGCGCGGCCGCGGTCGTAAAACTAAAAATCTCAGACTTTTCAAATAATTAGAGAGTTTTGATGCCACCGTTGATTGCGCGCCCGCGAACAACCGTCTAAAACCCGCGCGGCGACTTCAGCCAGAGCGAATTCAGGCTTGCGCCCGAATTCGCTCTCACTATCAGAATCAGGACCATTTCCTTGACGCGAAGCGAACAGCGATTCGCGTAAGGAAAATGCTCTGCCACCGCGCTGCGTCGGTGACGGGAACTGGGAAAGCGATGAGTGTGACCTCCGGAACAAAATCTGAAAGCGGCTTGGGTGAAACCATCCGCGTCGTCATCCATGCTCTGCTGATCGCTCTGGTGATCCGCACCTTCCTGTTCCAGCCCTTCAACATTCCCTCAGGATCGATGAAGGCCACGCTTCTGGTCGGCGACTATCTGTTCGTCTCGAAATATTCTTACGGTTACAGCCACTATTCCATTCCGCTGTCGCCGCCACTGTTTTCGGGACGCATCTTCGGTTCCGAGCCGGCGCGGGGCGATATCGTCGTGTTCCGGCTGCCGAAGGATGATTCCACCGACTACATCAAGCGCGTCATCGGGCTGCCTGGCGACCGCATCCAGATGAAGGAGGGGTTGCTCTACATCAACGAGATGCCGGTGAAACGCGAACGGCTGAGCGATTACATCGGCGAGGATCCTTGCGGGTCGGAAGCCACTGCGCGGGTGAAGCGCTGGAAGGAGACGCTGCCGAACGGCGTCACCTATGAGTCGCTGGATTGCGTCGACAACGGTTTCTATGACAACACCAATGTCTACACCGTGCCGCCCGGTTACTTTTTCATGATGGGCGACAACCGGGACAATTCGACCGATAGCCGGGTGCTGTCGGCGGTCGGTTACGTTCCGTTCGAGAACATCATCGGCCGCGCCCAGATGATCTTCTTCTCGATTGCCGAAGGCGAACACGCCTGGATGGTCTGGCGCTGGCCCGCTGCGGTGCGCTGGAATCGGTTATTCAAAATCGTGCGATGAACGACGAAACACCTGACATCCAGACCTCATCGTCATCAGGCGAAACAAGCCCCCGGTCTGGCGGAGGCGAGGGCGCGACGGCGAAGAAAAAGCGCGGCAAGAAGGCCGACGCCAGCACCGCCGCTGCGGCATTGGAGGCGCGGATCGGGCATAAATTTGCCGATCCCACGCTGCTGGCCACCGCATTCACCCACGTTTCCGCGCTGAAGTCGGGCCACAAGCGCCGTGAGAGTTACCAGCGCCTCGAATTTCTCGGCGATCACGTACTCGGGCTGATCGTGTCCGACATGCTGTTTCGCACCTTCCCGAACGCCAACGAAGGCGAGCTGTCAAAGCGGCTCGCCGATCTTGTGCGCAAGGAGAGCTGCGCTGACGTGGCGACGGCGCTCGGGTTGCTCGACGACATCAAGCTTGGCGCGGTTGGGGCGATAGCGAGCGCTCGCTTGCGCAAATCCGTGCTCGGCGATATCTGCGAAGCTGTGATCGGGGCGATATTTCTCGACGGGGGCTACGCTGCTGCTGCAAAATTCGTCGAGCGCAACTGGACCGAGCGGATGCGCAGGCCGCGACCGGCGCTGCGCGATCCCAAGACGGTGCTGCAGGAGTGGGCGCAGGGCAAGGGATTGCCAACACCGGTTTATCGCGAGGTCGAACGCACGGGGCCGCATCACGATCCGCAGTTCCGCGTTGCTGTCGATTTGCCGGGGCTGGCGCCGGCCGAAGGCGTCGGCGGCAGCAAGCGTGCCGCCGAAAAGGACGCGGCTTCCGTCATGATCGCGCGCGAAGGCGTTCCAGGCGGCGGCAAAAGTGATAAATAATTCCCTGGATCAGGCCGCGCCTGTAACCACGCGCTGCGGCTTTGTCGCGCTGATCGGCGCCCCCAATGTCGGCAAGTCCACCCTGGTCAACGCGCTGGTCGGCTCCAAGGTCACGATCGTCTCGCGCAAGGTGCAGACCACCCGCGCCCTGATCCGCGGCATCTTGGTCGAAAACAACGCGCAGATCATTCTGGTCGACACTCCCGGTATCTTCTCGCCGAAGCGGCGGCTCGACCGCGCGATGGTGTCGACGGCATGGAGCGGGGCGCATGACGCCGATCTGGTCTGTATCCTGCTCGACGCGCGCCAAGGCATTGACGAGGAAGCCGACGCGATCCTTGCCAGGCTCGCAACCGTCGATCACGAGAAAATCCTTTTGCTGAACAAAATCGACCTGGTTCCCCGCGAAAAACTGCTGGCGCTTGCCAAGGCCGCCAATGAGCGGCTGATCTTCGCGAGGACTTTCATGGTCTCGGCGCTGTCAGGCGATGGCGTCGGCGACCTGCGCCATACTCTGGCGGAGATGGTGCCGCCGGGGCCGTTCCATTATCCGGAGGATCAGATGTCGGATGTGCCGATGCGGCATCTCGCGGCTGAAATCACCCGGGAAAAAATCTTCCGCCAGCTGCATCAGGAACTGCCGTATCAATCTACCGTTGAGACCGACAGCTGGACCGAGCGCATGGATAAATCCATCCGCATCGAGCAGACGATTTTTGTCGAGCGCGAAAGCCAGCGCAAGATCGTGCTCGGCAAGGGTGGCGCCACCATCAAGTCGATCGGCGCGGAGGCGCGCAAGGAAATTGCGGAGATCGTGGGCGTGCCGGTGCATCTGTTTTTGTTCGTCAAGGTGCGTGAAAACTGGGGCGATGATCCCGACCGCTACCGCGAAATGGGACTAGAATTCCCCAGGGAATAGCCGGCTTTGCGATGAACGTACCCAGGAACGTGTTGTGGTTTGAAGTGCTGTTGTACCTGTCGCTCGGGCTCGACGCGCTGTCGGTCGCGTTTCAGGACCGAACGCCGAGCGTCGAGCGCACGGGATCGATGATCACCGTTGCAAGCGTGATGGCGGGCTGCCTAATCCTGTTGCTGGTCTACTTCGTCTGGCTGGCCGCGCAGCGGCGCAAGAACTGGCCGCGATGGGCCCTGGTCGCCTCGCTGGTACTTTCCGTCATCTCGCTGGTGCAGATTATTGGCGAGAGCGGAGTCGAGCTCGATAGCGGCATCGAGATCGTTTCATGCGCGCTGACCGCGGCCGGGCTGTATTTCTCCTTCACCGGCGACGCGCGGGGCTGGTTCAACTCATAGCGATTTTCATCATTCCGGGGCGCGAGCAAAGCGAGCGAACCCAAAATCTCGAGATTCCGGGTTCGCGCCAGGTAGCGCCCCCGGAATGACGCTGTGGAGACGGCTGCGCCGCTCGACGGAATCCTGTAAACTCCGACCATGGAATGGACTGACGAAGGCATCGTGTTGGGGGTGCGGCGGCATGGCGAATCCAGCGCCATTGTCGAACTGCTGACGCGAAAGCACGGCCGTCACCTCGGCCTGGTGCGCGGCGGAGCCGGTTCGCGGATGCGGCCCCTGCTGCAGCCCGGCAATAGCGTGCGCGCAGTATGGCGGGCGCGGCTCGACGAGCACCTCGGCTATTATACGGTCGAGGGCCTCCGGTTGCGCGCGGCTAGCGTGCTCGCCTCGTCGCACGCGGTCTATGGCGTGACGCATCTGGCCTCACTGGCGCGGCTGTTGCCGGAGCGCGATCCGCATGAAGGCATCTACGAGTTGCTCGACCGCACTCTGGATGACTTCGACGACGTCGGCGAAGCGGCAGCGCATGTCATCAAATTCGAGCTCGCCATGCTGGCCGAGCTCGGCTTTGGGCTCGATCTGGAAACCTGCGCCGCAACCGGCGAGACCACCGAGCTGATTTATGTTTCGCCGAAATCCGGCGGCGCGGTGTCGCGGCGGGCCGGAGAAGCCTGGCGCGACCGGCTGTTGCGGCTGCCGCGGTTCCTGCGCCAGGGCGAGGGCGGGGCCAACGGCTGGTCCGACCAGGACCTGCAGGATGGCTTTCATCTCACCGGATTGTTTCTGCTGCGCCACGTGCTGGAGCCACGCGGGCAGGGCCATTCCGACGCCCGCGAAGGCTTTATCAATGCGGTGGCCAGGCATCGGGCGAGGCTGAGCTCGGCATTCTGACCGGCCACGACACGTCTTCCGGAACGCTGATTCGCGCCTTGCCCGAATAGCCGCCAGCGTTTAACTCCTCTCCATGGGAAAAACACTGATTCCTCCGGAGCCGGCCGAGGTTCACGAGGTCATGCTGCGCGATGCGCTGGAGGAGCGCTATCTCCAGTATGCGCTCTCGACCATCATGCACCGCGCGCTCCCCGACGCCCGCGACGGGCTCAAGCCGGTGCACCGGCGCATCCTCTACGGCATGCGCCTGCTCAATCTCAATCCCGGCAGCATTCCCAAGAAGTCGGCCAAAATCGTCGGCGAAGTGATGGGCTCGTACCATCCCCATGGCGACCAGGCGATCTATGACGCCATGGTGCGCCTGGCGCAGGGTTTCTCCTCGCGCTATCCGCTGGTCAACGGTCAGGGCAATTTCGGCAATATCGACGGCGATAACCCCGCCGCGATGCGTTACACCGAGGCTCGGCTGACGGATGTCGCGCGGCTGCTGCTGGACGGCATCGACGAGGACGCAGTCGAACTAAAGCCGACCTATGACAACAGCGGCAAGGAACCCGCGGTTCTCCCCGGCGGATTTCCGAACCTGCTCGCCAACGGCGCCCAGGGCATCGCGGTCGGGATGGCGACCTCGATCCCGCCGCACAACGCCGCCGAACTGTGCGAAGCCGCGCTGCATCTGATCGACAAGCCGACTGCAAAATCCCGCGCGCTGCTGAAATGGGTGAAGGGTCCGGATTTTCCGACCGGCGGTGTCATCGTCGATTCCAAGGAAAGCATCGCGGAAGCCTACGCCACCGGCCGCGGCTCGTTCCGCACCCGCGCCAAATGGAGCCAGGAAGAAGGCGCGCGCGGCACCTGGGTCGTGGTCATTACTGAAATTCCGTGGCTGGTGCAGAAGTCCCGGCTGGTCGAGAAGATCGCCGAACTGCTCCTCGACAAGAAGCTGCCGCTGGTCGGCGATATCCGGGATGAATCGGCCGAGGACATCCGCCTGGTGATCGAGCCGAAGTCGCGCGCGGTCGATCCGGAGCTGCTGATGGAATCGCTGTTTCGGCTGACCGAGCTGGAAAGCCGGATTCCGCTGAACCTCAACGTGCTTGTGAAGGGCCGCGTCCCCAAGGTGCTTGGCCTCGCCGAGTGCTTGCGCGAATGGCTTGATCATTTGCGCGACGTGCTGCTGCGTCGATCGAACTACCGCAAGGAACAGATCGAGCACCAGCTCGAGGTGCTCGGCGGCTATCTGATCGCGTATTTGAACATCGACAAGGTGATCAAGATCATTCGCTCCGAGACGAACCGAAACCGGCGCTGATCAAGGCGTTCAAGCTCACGGAGATCCAGGTCGACGCCATCCTCAACATGCGCCTGCGCTCGCTGCGCAAGCTCGAGGAAATGGAAATTCGTACCGAGGACAAGAATCTTCGCAGCGAATTGAAGGGCGTCAAGGCGCTGCTCGGCTCGGAGGCCGAGCAATGGTCCAAGGTCGGCGAGCAGGTGCGGAAAGTTCGCGACATGTTTGGTCCCAAGACGCCGCTCGGCAAGCGCCGCACGCATTTCGCCGATGCGCCTGAGCACGATCTCGCCGCGATCGAGGAAGCTTTCGTCGAGCGCGAGCCGGTCACCGT
>DASSGM010000138.1:0-9761 GCA_035693465.1 Bradyrhizobium sp.
AAAGCGCGCAGCGGCTATCGCGCCGGTCATGACCGGATTATCGACCACATGATGATGGACGGCCTCGAAGACGCCTACGAGGTCGGCCGCTCGATGGGCGATTTCGGCGAGGCCACCGCGGAGGCATATCAGTTCACCCGCAAGGATCAGGACGCCTATGCCATGGAGACGCTGACCCGCGCCCGCAAGGCGGTGGAAGGTGGCGTATTCAAAGCCGAAATTGTGCCGATCGCGGTGAAGGAGAAGGCAGGTGTGCGCACCATCGCCAATGACGAGATTCCGCTAAAAGTCGATCCGGCCAAAATTCCGGGATTGAAGCCGGCGTTTCGCCCCAACGGTACCATCACGCCGGCGGCTTCTTCCGCAAATGCCGACGGCGCCGCGGCTCTCATTCTCACCAAGCGATCGCTCGCCGATCGCGATGGCCTGCCGATGCTCGCCGAGATCAAGGGTCACGCCACCCACAGCCAGGAGCCGCAATGGTTCACCACCGCGCCGATTCCGGCGATCCGCAAGCTGCTCGACAAAGTCGGCTGGAGCGTCGGCGATGTCGATCTGTTCGAGATCAACGAGGCGTTTGCGGTGGTGGCGATGGCGGCGCAACGCGATCTCGGCATCCCCCGCGAGAAGCTGAACGTCAAGGGCGGCGCCTGCGCGCTCGGTCACCCGATCGGCGCCACCGGCGCCCGCCTGATCGTGACGCTGCTGCATGCGCTCGAGGCGCAGAACCTGAAGCGCGGTGTCGCGGCGCTGTGCATCGGCGGCGGTGAAGCCACGGCGATTGCGGTGGAACGCATCATCCACTGACATCGGCGCCCACTGCACCGCGCCTGCATCATCGCCGCATTGATTGTGCTCGCGCTCTCGCGGCACGCCAAGCCGGTGGCGGCGTGATGAGGGCACCGTGCCCGGCCTTGTGCCGGGCACCCACGACTTTCTTTGTCGAAACGAAGATGTAGATGGCGGGGACAAGCCCGCTCATGACTGGCAAATAGCATCGCTTGCGCTACGGCCTGATCGTCATGTTGGTTGCAGGTCCCGGCGTGCGCAGGGGCTCGGCCAGCCGGGCGAATTCGCACAACAGCGACCGCGTCTTGCGCGGATCGATGATCTCCTCGACCCAGAATTTTTCGGCGGAGCGGAACGGCGAGCGCAGCTTGTTGAGACGGTCCTCGATTTCCTGCAACTTGGCTTTCGGATCGGCTGCGGCGTCGATGTCGGCGCGATAGGCCGCCTCGATGCCGCCTTCCAGCGGCAGCGAACCCCAATAGGCCGACGGCCAGGCATAGCGCAGCGAGAAGCGGTCCGCCGGCTGGTGCACGACGCCGGCGACGCCGAACGAATTGCGCACGATGATGGTGCACCAGGGAACGGTAGTCTGGTTGACCGCGGCCATGGCGCGCACACCGTGGCGAATGGTAGCTGCCTTCTCGGCATCCAAGCCGATCATGAAGCCCGGACAATCCATCAGATAGACCACCGGCAGATGGAAGGTTTCGGCGAGATCGGCGAACCGCACCACCTTCTGGCAGGCTTCCGCCGTCCATGAGCCGCCGTAGTGAAAGGGATCGCTAGCGAGCAGCAGCACGGCGCGGCCTTCCAGCCGGGCGAACCCGGCGATGATCGGGCGGCCGAAATTAGCGGCCATCTCGAAGAAGGAGCCCTTATCCACGACGGCCTCGATGATCGGTCGCATCTTGTAGACCTGGCGGCGGTTGCGCGGCACCGCCTTCATCAGCGATTCCTCCGATCGTTCCGGATCGTCGTCACAGGGAAGCGTCGGCGGCAGCTCATAAACCGAGGATGGCAGATAAGAGAGAAAGCGCCTTGCGCGCTCGAAAGCTTGCTCCTCGGTGTCGACGGCATCATCGACGCCGCCGGCGCGGGTCTGGATCTCGGCGCCGCCCAGTTCCTGTTTGCTGAGATCCTGCCCCAGCCGCTTCACAACGGGCGGCCCGGCGACAAACATCGCCGAGTCTTTTGTCATTATTGAATAGTGGCAGGCGGCAAGCCGCGCCGCGCCGAGGCCCGCGACCGAGCCGAGCCCCAACCCCACCACCGGCACGCGGGCCATGTTCGCCGTGGTGTAGGCATACCAGCGCGTGCCACCGATGCCGCCGGGCAGATTGGCCGCGCCCTTTGTTTCAATGGTTTTCACCGAGCCGCCGCCGCCGGAGCCTTCGATCAGGCGGATAATGGGCAGCCGGAAATCGTGCGCCATCTCCTCGGCCATCAGCGGCTTCGCTGAGATCGAGGCGTCCGCAGAGCCGCCGCGCACGGTGAAATCGTCGCCAACCACAACCACCGTGCGGCCATCGATCTTGCCGCGGCCAAACACGCAGTTCGCCGGCGTCAGGTTCTTGAGTTCGCCGTGCTCGTCATATTCGGCAATGCCCGAAATCGCGCCGATCTCGTGAAAACTCTTTGAGTCGACCAATTTTTCGATGCGCTCGCGAACGGTGAGCCGGCCCTGGTCGCGCTGCCGCTTGACCTTGTCAACGCCTCCCATCTCGCGCGCGAACGCTTCGCGCCGAGCGAGCTCGTCGAGCTCCGGCTTCCAAGTCATTCGTATCCTCCGTCTTGATGATCTTGTTGCGGCTTGCCACCGGCAGCGCTTTCCGCTCCAGCCGGTTGTTGAAGAGTTCTCCGTCGGCGCCTTCCAGCAGGCTGCCGACCGCAGCCCCCAGCGCCAGTAGCCGCGGCGCGACTTCCTTATGCAGCCGCTTCTCGTCATACATCGCGGCTAGAAGCCCGATGGTGACCACGACGAAGGTCTGATATTGCGGCGACCACAGCGGCACCGCGAGGCCATTGATGTGCGGGTTCCATAATCCGCAGGCAACGACATAGCCGTGTTCGCGCAAAAAGCGGCGGTTGGCCTCGATCCGGGGCCGCAGCAGTTTGGCATCCTCCGGAATTTCGCGTTCCATTTCCATAAGCAGGGCGTCGCCGACATCGGCATCGAGCGCGGCGGTATAGGCATGGCCTGCGGCCGTGCTTGCCATGGCGATTCGGCTGCCGGTTGTTTCATGCAGGCCGAGCGCGTTGGCGGCGCGGGCAAACTCGAGATAGACGAGATGGAAGCGATCCGGAATGACGAAGCCGACCGTTCCCGGCAATTGCTCGGCGACATCCTGCAGCCGCAGCCGGATCAGGTTGCGAAGCTGCAAGCCCCGCATCATCGAGGTGCTCATCGCCACCGCGCTCGGGCCGATGCGGTATTTCTGGTCGCGCGGCAGATAGACGAGCTGTCCCATGCGGGTCAGCGTGTGGGTCAGCCGCGATACCGTGGAGCGCGGCAGGCCGCAGCGATTGGAAATCTCCAGATTGCCGAGGCGAGCCTCATGGCCTTCGAAGCAGCGCAAGACGTCGAACGCGCGCGACACCACCTGGATGACGTCGCCATCGCCGGCAAGATCGCTGGCGAGCATTCCCTGCTTGCTGAGCCGTTCGGAGCGTCGTCCCATGGTCCCGCCATTTATTCCGCCTTGCGGAATAAAATTCCACTTGCAGAACAAGCTACCTCAGGCAATCTGCGGTCACAACAAAAAGCCGTCGCGAGGGCAATTGTCCGCCAGTGTGGGGGTCAGAAGTTCTCTTCCCTGTCGCTACGAGTCCATCAAGAGAACTTCTGAACCCAACCCACACTGAAATCATAAGTTTCTAGTGTCCTTTCAAATCCGAAGTTCGCTCGGAGCCAGCCGCAACCTGGGGCGAACTTCGGATTTGGGACACTAGCCGGTCCGGAGAACGGAATGCCAGACATCAAGATCGTAACCGAGGTGGCCGGGCGGGTCTGCGCGCTTCCCGTTGAAGTCGGCGGCAGCGTCGGCGATGGCGACGATGTTGCATTCGTCGAAGCGATGAAGATGGAAATTCCGGCGACTTCGCCTGCAGCGGGCAAGCTCAAATCCATTCTGGTCAGCCTCGACGACGTGGTTGCCGAAGGACAGGTGCTCGCCATCGTCGAGACCTGAACGCCAGGGATCTCGACAAAGACTTTTGTCCGATACAGTCCGCGACAATCTGTCCGATCGCGCCGCGACAACCGAGCGGACGTTGCCATCGCCATCAGGCGATGACATGATCGATCCAGCCAAGAAAAACATTTTTCGCGGGCCTTGCGAAATATCTAATGGAGGAGACATGGTTCGTCGGCTGATGGCGCTCGCGCCCGTCGTTCTCACTGGCATATCGTTTTTGACACTACCCGCGGCTCACGCCGAGGACGTCAAGCTGCCGCCGACCTTGACATTCACCGCCTACGATACCGGCACCGCCGGATTCAATATCGCCGTCGCCGTCGGCAAAATGATGAAGGACAAATATGGCACCGATTTGCGCGTCTTGCCCGCGGGCAACGACGTCGCGCGCCTCGCACCGTTGCGCGCCGGGCGCGCGCTGTCGTCGGCGATGGGCTCCGGCACCTACTTCGCCCAGGAAGGCGTATTTGAATTCGGGGTCAGGGAATGGGGCCCGCAGGCCTTACAACTGCTGCTGTCATCGGTCGATTGCAACGCGGCTTCGCTTGGCGTGGCACGCGACACCGGCGTGACCGAGATCAAGCAGCTCAAGGGCAAGCGCGTCGGCTTCGTTGTCGGCTCGCCGGCACTCAACCAGAATTCGCTGGCGATTTTGGCGTTCGGCGGTCTCAAGCAAAGCGACGTCAAGGTCGTCGAGTTCTCAAGTTATGGCGCGATGTGGAAAGGTCTGATCAACAACGACACCGACGCCGCCTTCGCAACCACAATCACCGGCCCGGCAAAGGAAGCCGAGACGTCGCCGCGCGGCATCATCTGGCCACCGCTCCCCCACGACGACAACGCCGGATGGGAGCGGGTCCAGAAGGTCGGATCGTTCTTCTTTCGGCATGTCGCGACCTGTGGCGCCGGCATCTCCAAGGAAAAGCCAATCGAACTCGGCAACTATCCCTACCCGATCTTCGTGGCTTACGGCTCCCAGTCCGCCGACCAGATCTACGCCATCACCAAAGCGATGATTACCGGCTACGACGCCTACAAGGACGCCGCAGCCGGCGCAGCAGGGCTCGCGGCCGACCGGCAAACAAAAAAATGGGTCGTGCCCGTCCATCCCGGCGCGGTGAAGGCGCTCAAGGAAGCCGGTCAGTGGAGCGACGACCAGGAGGGGTACAACAATGGGTTGTTCAAGCGGCAGGCAGTTTTGGCGGCAGCCTGGGCCGATTACGGCAAATCCAACCCGCCTTCGGACGACAAGGAGTTCCTTGCGGGGTGGATGAATGCGCGCGCCGCCGCCCTGAAGAAGGTCAACATGCCCAATGGATTTGAGGAATAGCCATCGCCTCAACGCCGGCGTGCGCGTTCGACTGGATCATGTGACAGGATAATTTCATGTCGTCTGCTTCCTCGTCCGCCGATTCGGAATTGCAGGCGGTGAAACGCGTCGAATTCGATGATCCACACGCCGGTGTCGGCGGCTTGCAGGAGGCCGAGGTCACGCGGGTGCGCGCGCTGCGCGGAGCCTGGCGCTGGGCGCTGGTTTTCGCAACCGCCGCAACCATCCTGCTCTGCATCAATCAGCAATTTTCGCTGCGGTTTCTGATCGGGTACACCCAACTCAATACCGAGTATTTCTATCTACTGATCGCGCTGATGCTGCCGTTCACCTTCCTGATCTTTCCGGGTTCGGAACGCTCGCCGCTCGATCGCATTCCCTGGTACGACATCCTCCTGTTCGTTCTGTCCTTCGGCTCCGCCATCGTGCTGATGCGAAGTGTCCGCAAGGCGGCCGAAGCCGGCTGGGAATTTGGCGGCGCGCCGACCACCATCATCGTTGCCGGTCTGGTGATGTGGGTGGTGCTGATGGAAGCGTTGCGGCGAACCGGCGGCTGGAGCCTCTTGTTGAGCGTTCTTCCCTTCACCGTCTATCCGTTGTTTGCCGACGCCAAATGGCTCGGCCCATTCCGCGGCACGCAATCGACCCTCGAACAGGCGATATCGTACCATGTGCTGTCAGGCGAAAGCCTGCTGGGCATTCCGATTCAGGCGTTCGCCGACACCGTGATCGGTTTTCTGGTGTTCGGCACCGCGCTGATGATGACCGGTGCCGGCAAATTTTTCATCAATCTCGCCTTCGCCATGTGCGGGACGTTTCGCGGCGGCGCGGCAAAGGTCTGCATCTTCGCTAGCGGCCTGCTCGGCATGATGTCCGGCTCGATCATTTCCAATGTGCTGACCGCAGGCACCATGACCATTCCCGTGATGAAAAAAAGCGGCTTCCGCGCCTCCTATGCCGGCGCGATCGAAGCCTGCGCCTCGACGGGCGCGGTGCTGGCGCCGCCGGTGATGGGCGCCACCGCGTTCGTGATCGCGCAGTTTCTTAACGTCAGTTACGCCGACGTCGCAATCGCTGCGATCATTCCGGCCATCCTGTATTACGTCGGGCTGTTCATGCAGGTGGATTCCTACGCCGCGCGGCATGGCCTGAAGGGCATTCCGCGATCCGAATTGCCGAAGGTCATGGATACCCTGAAGGACGGCTGGTACTACGTGTTCGTGATTGCGCTGTTGATCGTGATGCTGCTGCATTTCAAGCGCGAGAGTCATGCGCCGTTCTATGCAACGGCTTTGCTGCTGGTTCTGAATCAGCTGTTCTCGAGGGAAACGCGCTGGACGCTTTCGACCATCAACAAATTCCTTGAGGTCAATGGCCGCACCTTTGTCGAACTGGTCGGCATTCTCGCCGGCTGTGGGCTTTTGATCGGCGCGTTCTCGATGACCGGTGTGGTCTCCAGCCTTGCCAATGATCTGTTGCGGATTGCCGGTGACAACCCATTCCTGCTGCTCGGGATGTGCGCTTTCACCAGCCTGGTTCTCGGTCTCGGGCTGACGACCACGGCCTGCTACATCTTCCTCGCCATTTTGGTGGCGCCGGCGCTCGAAAAGCTCGGCCTCAACCGCATGGCCGTGCACATGTTCATCTTCTATTGGGGCATGCTGTCGTCGATCACACCGCCGGTCGCCATCGCTTCATTCGCCGCCGCCGGCATCGCCGGGTCACCGGCGATGAAGACCGGATGGGAATCGATGTGGGTCGGCAGCATCATCTATTTCATTCCGTTTTTCTTCGCGTTGAACCCGGCGCTGGTGCTGCAGGGTGACAGCCCCTATCTCGCCGGGCTCGGCCTGCTGGCGCTGGCCGCGTTCGGCACCTTGTTCATATGCGGCGGCATTCAGGGCTATCAGGCCTTTGTCGGTGACCTTCGCAATACCGGCCCGTTGGAATGGCCGCTTCGCGTACTGCTCGTCATCGGCGGGGTCGTGGTCGCGACGCCCGGCGGCGGCATCATGCCGATCTCGCAATTGCAGATCATGTGCCTCGGACTGGCAATCCTGGCCCCGACGGTTTTGCTTGCCCTGCTTTTGATACGCCGACAGGCGCTGGTACCGAGCCAATTGCGCGCGCCGTGATCGCGGCAGACGGCAGCGCCGGTCAAACCGCTTCTGTTTCCGGCTGCATGTCGATACCAAAGGTTTCCAGAAACTTCGACGTCATGATGTAGAAGCCGACGGATAGCTGTAGCTCGATCAGCGCCGCCGGCGTCAGTTTTGCCGCGATCGCATTGAAGGTCTTGTCGGTCGGACGGTGCAGCGTGACGATTTCGTCGGTGAAGGCGAGCGCCGCACGCTGTAAATCATTAAAGCAGGCGGCGGATTTCCAGTTCTCCAACGCGGCGTTTTGCTCGTCGGTTACCCCAACCTCTTTGCCGAGGCGCTTGTGCGCGGCTACTTCATAGGGCGCCTCGCACAAGATGCCCGTCCGTGTGATCGCCAGTTCACGCACGACCGGATCGAGCTCGCCCTTGACGCGGATCGCCCTGCCGAGCCGGCAATATTGTTCAAAATAACTCGGCGAGTGCGCCATCATCCGGAAAATGTTGGCGTTGCGGTTTTTCTCCAGAATCTCACGGGTACGTTCGCTCGCACGAGCGGGATCGCAATAGTCGATACGAGCCATGGCTCACCTCGGGGTTTTTCGATTTTGGTAGGCGCTGCCTTAATCAAGTAACGGTTTCCATTCGGATCATTATCCGGTTGATGACCCCAGATCAACGTTTGCACTGCCTGGCAAATCAACCGCCCGATCAAATGTGAAGCAAGTCTTGGTTGGCGATTTGTCGGCGAAAGGTTCGCCAATCTGGTCACGCGTGAGTCAAAATGCCGCCGCATTACTATTCGACCTTGGCACGGTCGATGTTCGCTGAGTGGGGACTCAATCAAGGCGAATACTCGTCGCGGGGTGTTCCGAGTAAAACTCTGGCCGTCGTTCGCGCGTTCTCGCGCAACGATGAGTCACGCCCAGGTCTAGGGAGAACGGCATGAAGGAAGCCACCAAGAGGGCGGCCTCGGAAGCGCTTGCGCAAATGCTGGCGGTGACGGCAATGCTCGTCATCGCCAGCATCATCTTTTATTGGCGGTGAAGTCTCGCGTCCCGGACGCCATGCGGCGGGCGCGGGCTCATGATCCTGTCCTTGCGAAATGCGGAACGATGCGACCGGCGAATTGGGTGAACCGGGCGACGACCTTGTCGCCGATGACCAGATCATTATCGCCATGGGCCATCATGCGAAAGCCTTCAACGGTATCGACAAGAACGATGTTATAGGGAACGTGCGCGCGCGTTTCCGGCGTGGCGGCGCGGACGACCAGCGAGGTGGCATAGACCGTCCCCTCGCCGCTGGCGTGTTTCTCGATCGGATCCGGCGCGCCGCAAGCGCAACAGAAGCTCCGGCGGAAATATTGCGAGCTCCCGCAAGCCGCGCAGGATTGATAGACGATGGCTTCGGCGCCCGTGGTCCAGTCCGCTAGCGCCTGTTTGCCGGCGCTCATCGCGTCCGCTCCAGAAACATGCTGACATGCGATGACAACACGCCGCCATCGCCGTGCAGCAGCGCGATCGAGGCATCGCGTACTTGGCGGTTGCCGGCGCGTCCCGTCATCTGCAAATGGGTTTCGACCAGATGCGCCATTGCGCCGCCGACGCCGCAATGGCCGTAACTCAAGAGACCACCATGGGTGTTGAGCGGCATTTCGCCCTCCCGGCTGAAATAGCCTGACCGAACCCGCACTGCCGCCTCACCGCGCCCGGCAAGGCCGAGGTCTTCCAGCAATATCGCCAGCGTAATGGTGAAGCTGTCATAGACGGCCGCGTAGCGCACATCGGAAATCGCGACACCGGCGGCTCCTTTGGCCCGCGCGATCGCGATCTCGGCGCCGAGTTCGCTCAAGGCGGGCGCCGCCGTGACATGCTGATGGGTATGCGCCTGCGCGCAGCCCCGCACGCGCACGTCGATCTCGGAAGTCGGTTCGCGGCTGACCACAAACGCCGCGCCGCCGTCGGAAACCGGGCAGCAATCCAGAAGTTTAAGCGGCAATGCGACCGGTTTCGACCCCATCACATCAGCGACAGTAATGGGGTCGCGAAATTGAGCGCCGGGATGCGCCAGCGCGTGCTTACGCATCAGCACGGCGAATTCGGCGAGGTCTTCCTCCGTTACGCCGTATTCATGCATGTAGCGCGAAGCGACAAGGCCGTAATAGGCCGGGATCGTCGGCCCCAGCGGCACTTCGTAATCCGGATGCCCGACTTGCGCCAGCGCCAGGATCGAGGCGTCGCGGCTCTGCCCGGTCAGCCGGTTCTCGCCTGACACCACCAGCACATGCCTGACAATACCGGCCTCGACCAGATGATGCGCGAGCATGGTCATCGCGAGCCCGGTGGCG
>DASSGM010000139.1:0-10866 GCA_035693465.1 Bradyrhizobium sp.
GTCGTGATAGCCGTCGACCCGGCGTCCGACCACCCGGAGGGTCAGGTTGACCTTGGCGCGCCCTTCCTCAATCAGCCCCGGCATTGGCGACCAGCCCTTCGATCACCCGCCCTTGCCGTCTTCTTTTTTCTTGTCCGCGGAAGCGGCGGAGGACGTGTCCTCCGGCAGCCCGTTTTCGAGCTTGGCTTCGATCTTGGGCAATTCTTCCGGCTCGGGTTTGAGGTCGCGGGCATGGGCCCACTGGAATTTTGCTTCCAGCGTGCGGCCGATGCGCCAATAGGCGTCGCCGAGATGATCATTGATGGTCGGGTCTTCAGGCTTGAGGTCGATCGCGCGCTCGAGATGTTTCACCGCGTCTTCATAGTTGCCGATGCGATAATAGGCCCAGCCGAGCGAATCCACGATGTAACCATCGTCCGGACGCTGCTCGACGGCCCGCTTGATCATCTTCATGCCTTCGTCGAGATTGATGCCCTGATCGATCCAGGAGTAGCCGAGATAGTTCAGCACATGGGGCTGCTCCGGCTGCAGCTCGAGCGCCTTGCGCATATCGGCCTCCGCCTTGCTCCACTGCTTGGAGCGCTCCTCGCAAATGCCGCGGTAATAGTAATAGACGCTGTTGGCCTTGTCGTTGTTTGGCGGCAACGCGTCGATGCCCAGCGAATAGGTCTGGGCGCAGTCGGCAAACTTCTTGCGGCCGCGCTCGATATTGCCGAGCGCCATGATGGCCTCGAGATCCCTCGGATCCTCCATCGTGACGGTTTTCAGGATCTTGATCGCATCGTCGCTGCGGTCGGCGGCGTCGAGATTGGTCGCAAGCTGAATCTGCGCATTGCGCTTCAAGGGCGAACCCGCCGGCACGCGCTCGTAAATCTTGATCGCCATCGCCGGCTTCTTCACCGACTCATAAAGATCGGCCAGCGACAACAGCGCCAGCGGATGGTTAGGGGCGAGGTACAATGCGAGCTGCAGATAGACCAGCGCGAGATCCTCGCCGCCGCGCCGCGTCAGCGTTGCACCGATGCCGTAAAGCGCTTCAGCTGCCCCGCCCTGCGGCGTATCCACCAGCGGCGACAGCTTCTTGCCGGCTTTGGTCTCGCGCAAGCCTTCCAGTACCAGCGGATGCCGCGCGAGCTTCTTGTCGAATGCCTCGTAAACGGCCCTGGCCGCCACGCTATCCTTGTTGCGCGATAGCCAGCGCGCATAGGCTTCGGCCACGCGCAGCATGGAATCGTCGAGCTTGTAGGCGCGCTCGAAGCGGGCGCCGGCGTCCTTTTCCCTGTTCGCCAGTTCGAGGATCATGCCGGCGTGCAGGTCCTTGAAGATCGGATACCATTCCGGACCGGTCAGCTTGTCGATATTGGCGATCGCCGATTTGGTGTCGCCGGCGCCGTAGCTGGCCCAGCCCGACAATAGCGTCGCCACCAGATCCGTGATCGGTCCGCGTATCGATTGATTGATGTTGAGCTGCGCGGCGGCGTACTTCTTTTGCTTCAGATCGCGCACCCCGACGACCAGCCGGGCAACGCGATTGGATTTATCCATCGTCAGAATTCGGTCGGCGAGCTTGACGGCCTCGTCGATGTCGCCATCGGCGAGCGACGAAATGAAAGCGCGGTCCAGCAATTCGTTGTTCTTCGGATCGGTGCGAAGCGCCGAGCGATAGAATGTGGCCGCCGAACTGGCGTCGCGCTCGACGCTGGCATGGCGCGCGGCCAGATAGCTGCCCGACATCGTCAGCGATTTCAAATCGCGGCTGCTGGGAAACTGCGCCGAGTTGTCGGCGGGATGACCGGGCGTCTGTGCCGCAAGCGGGCCAGGCGCGGCCAGCACGGTGAAGGCGAATGCGGCAATGGTCCAGCGATTGAAACGAATGGAAAACATGCGTTCGCCTAGCTCCAGGGTTTTACGGATCGTCTCGAATGCGAACCCGACCGGCGGCATCAAGGCAACCGACAATGCCGCGTTTGGCGCTCAACCGCAAGGATTCGGGGTGGACGACTGGCCGGCAAAGCCCCGATGGCCACCGATTTAGCCAGCTTGGCCGACTGAAGACGCTTCCAGTGTGGCGGTATCGTGGCCGGCGACCGCGCCGGCGGGCGTCAACTCACGCAATCGTGGTCACATGGCCTCGTAATTGGGCCCGCCGCCGCCCTCCGGCGGAACCCAGGTGATATTGCCGTTGGGATCCTTGACGTCGCAGGTTTTGCAGTGGACGCAATTCTGGGCGTTGATGACAAAGCGCGGCCCGGTCGCCTCCTCGACCCATTCATAGACGCCGGCCGGGCAATAGCGGTTGGACGGCCCGGCATAGACATCGTGCTCGGATGCCTTCTGCAGGTTCATATCGGTGACCTTGAGGTGAGCCGGCTGATCCTCTTCATGATTGGTGTTGGAGAGGAACACCGAGGACAGCTTGTCAAAGGTAAGCTTGCCGTCCGGCCTGGGGTAGACAATCGGCGCATGAGCCTTCGCCGGATCGAGGGTGCTGCGGTCGAGCTTGCGGTGCGACTGCGTTCCGAACAGCGAGAAGCCGAGGGTATTGCACCACATGTCGATACCGCCAAACGCCACCCCCAGGATAGTGCCGAATCTCGACCACAGCGGCTTGGCGTTGCGGACCGGATACAAATCCTTGCCGACCGGCGAATCGCGCCACGAATTCTCATATTCGACCAGTTCGTCATTGGCACGGCCGGCGCCAAGCGCGGCGGCGACGTGTTCGGCCGCCAGCATGCCACTGCCGAGTGCGTTATGGACGCCCTTGATACGCGGCACATTGACGAAGCCCGCCGCGCAGCCGATCAGCGCGCCGCCGGCGAAACTCAGCTTTGGCACGGATTGATAGCCGCCCTCGGTGATGGCGCGCGCGCCATAGGCAAGCCGCTTTCCCCCTTCGAACAGCGGGCGGATCGAGGGGTGGACCTTGAAGCGCTGGAACTCATCGAACGGCGATAAATACGGATCGTCATAATTGAGATGCAAAACGAAACCGACCGCGACCAGATTGTCGTCGTAGTGGTACAGGAACGAGCCACCGCCGGTTGAATTGTTCAAGGGCCAGCCGAACGAATGCTGGATCAGACCTTTTTGGTGTTTTGCGGGGTCGACCTGCCAGACCTCCTTGAGGCCGATGCCGAATTTCGGCGGCTCGCGGTTGGCATCGAGGGCAAATTTCGCGATTAGCTGCTTGGTCAGGCTGCCGCGCGCGCCTTCGGCGAACAGCGTGTACTTTCCAAGCAGTTCCATGCCGCGCGTGTACGACGATTTGTGCGAGCCATCCTTGGCGACGCCCATGTCTCCGGTCGCGATCCCGCGCACCGCGCCTTTTTCATCGTAAAGCACCTCGGTCGCGGCAAAACCCGGGTAGATCTCGATACCGAGCGCCTCGGCCTTGCGCGCCAGCCAGCGGCACACATTGCCGAGCGAGCCGATGTAGCAATGATGATTGTTCATCAGCGGCGGCATCATGATGTTCGGCAGCCGGATCGCGGTGCCTGCCGTCATCCAGTAGAACCGATCGTCCTTGACCTGGGTCTTCAGCGGGCAGTCGGCGTCCTCGCGCCAGTCCGGGATCAATCTGTCGAGCGCGACCGGATCGATCACGGCGCCGGATAGGATATGCGCGCCGACTTCGGACCCTTTCTCCACCACCACGACCGAAACATCGGCGTTGAGCTGCTTCAGCCGGATCGCGGCGGCGAGGCCCGACGGCCCGGCGCCGACGATCACGACATCGAATTCCATGGATTCGCGGGGCGGCAATTCTTCGGTGCTCATGATCTGCTCTCAGCCCGGTTGAGAAAGCTTCTTGGCTGTCAGTCGTCCGTCGGGTCGTTTGTTTCCGATTTTTCGCGCGAGGACAACCATGGAAATGCCCCCCCGAGCCGTTTCGTTGCGGCGCGATCCGGCCTAGATTGGGCGGATGCCCCTGACATTCCGCGATGACGCCTGACAGCGCTCTCACCGTTCAGCAGTTGCTCGCCTTCTATCTGGAGGCCGGGGTCGACTGCGCGCTGGCGGAAGCGCCGGTCAACCGCCTGTCCGATCCCGATATCGGTCCCGCTCCCCGCGAAACTGCGCCCGCACCCGCCAGGACAATGGCTGCCGCTATCCCGCCCCCGCGCGGCGAGGCCGCGCCAGCGCCTGAGGTGGCGATCCTGTCGGCGCGGGAGGCGGCGCGGACCGCGCCGACGCTCGAGGCACTGCGCGCGCTACTGGAAAATTTCGACGGCTGCGCGCTGAAATCGACTGCCACCCGCCTGGTATTCGCCGACGGCAATCCGCAGGCGCGCATCATGTTCGTCGGCGAGGCCCCCGGCCGCGAGGAAGACATCGAGGGGCTGCCGTTCGTTGGACGTTCGGGCAAGCTGCTCGATCGCATGATCGCCGCGATCGGGCTCGACCGCTCCAGCGTCTACATCGCCAATGTTATTCCATGGCGGCCCCCGGGCAATCGCACGCCGACGCCGCAGGAGACGCAAATCTGCCTGCCGTTCATCCAGCGGCAAATCGAACTGGTGAACCCGGATGTGCTGGTGACGCTCGGCAATCCCTCGACGCAGACGCTGCTATCAACACGCGAGGGAATCATGAAAACCCGCGGCAGATGGTTCGATTACGACACCGGCACGCGGATGATCCGCGCGCTTGCCACCTTCCATCCGGCCTATCTGTTACGCTCGCCCTCCTACAAGCGCATGGCGTGGCAGGATTTGCGGGCGATCGCCAAGGCGCTGGAGCAGAAAGCCCCAAGCTAAGCAACTCCTAAGGCGTCTTCGGACGCACGATGGCCCAGCCGATCCGCAATAGCGGCTGGCGTCCGTTCACCAACCGCTCGAACGCCCGTGGCACCTCCGGCACCAGGCCGGGAAACCGTTGCGCGATATCCGGCGGCGGCGTGCCGATGGTATCGGATGCGCGCCAGACCACGACACCGCCGGTCTCGTTGAATTTCGCCATATTCAGCCACGGCGTGTGCTGCGGCGCCGCGTCGAGGAACAGATGCGGACGCCCGGCGCCCAGCGAGATCAGGGTTGCAAGCCGCGCATCACCGGCCACCGCCGGTAGCGGGCGGTTGGTACGCCGCTCAAAACTGTCGCCAAAAAAGTGCGCGATCGCAGTCCCAGGCAGCGACGTCGCCACCTCGGCGTTGGCGGTCCAGGGCAGAAAAAGCGTCGTCGCAAGCACCGCCAGCGCCGGGGCGATGATGGCGGCCGCCCACGCCGAACGCAGCATGCGCTGACGCCGCAGTAGAATCAGGTCGCCGGCCGCGACAATCACCGCCAGTCCCGACATCAACAGCGCGATACCGGCGCCGCCCACCACATGATCGAGATCGAACAGGCCGGAGATCAGGCTTCCCATCAGGGGTGTGGCGATGGCGAAAAAATAAACGAAATCGCGCGCCAGCGGATCGACCGGCGGCCGATAGATGATCGGCGCATCTTCAGGTTTGCGCCGGGACCGGCCGGAATTGAGCACCACCAGCAGGATCATGCCCGACATCGCGAGCAAGAGGCCGCCGAGCAGGATAGCCCCATGCAGTGCCCTTCTGCTCAAATCAGCGACTGCCGGCCATTGCGGCAACGCCAGGGTGTCGGCGCGGATCAGCCAAACCAGGTACGGCAGCGCCAGCACGGCAACTACCAATAGCGCGAACAGGGCATCGAACGACATCAGCGTGCGCCGCCCGCGCCGGGTCGCAAGCGCAAACACGAAGATGAGCAGCAACAGGCCGATGGCGGCGGAGGTTGTCAGCAGCAATAGTCCGGCTTCGATGGACCATGCGAACCACGCGGTGCGCCGGCCCTGGCCCATGAGTTGCCAGGAATGCAGGAGCAACAGCGCCCAGAGCGGGCGGGCAAGCATCAGGGGGCCGAACTCGATGCTCGGCGAACTGAACGCCGTGACTGTCATCGTCAGCAAGACCGCCAGCACTGCCTGTTGTCCGCCGACGACGGCGCGCGCCAACAGGTAGAGCGCCCAGAGCGTCACAATCGAGCAAAGCTGCGCCAGCAGATAGACGCCGAACATGTTATTGCCCGCGGCGCGGAACGCAATATCGGCGAGCCAGAACGCCAGCGGCGGGCCGAGATCGTTTCCGACCAGGTATTCCCGGCCATAGGCGAGCACCATGGCAAGGTCATCGGGAGGACTTCGATACAAAAGTAACGGCAGGATCAGCCACAGCGCCGCCTGAAGCAGCACCACAAGCCAGACCACCAGCCGCGGTCGGGCGCGGATCAGTTCGATGATCAGGGAGGTGAAACGCATAAGACGGCTGGATCGCTTTTGATACGAGCTCACCGACCGGCAGGAATGTCCCTCAGTCCCCGAGGAGCGACGTCTTGTCGGCTCTCGAAGGATGAGGTCCTCGGGGCTCGCGACGCGCAAGGTGCACTGCTCACCCCCGAGGACCAACGCTTCGCACTGGTCAATGTGACGGTAATAGAGCCCGGAGCCGGTTGAAGCAACTACATCAACCCGGTGCCGGGATTTCCACGGAGAGTTGCGCCTCAATGACGCGCGGGCCGTCTTCGATCGCGGTGGGTTGATGTCGTTGCCGCGCCATCACGACCGGCGCGAAAAAGCGGCGATGATGCACCGTCGGTCCGAGCCGGTCGAGCGCCTCGAGATGCTCCGGCACGCTGTAACCCTTGTGAGATTCGAAACCATAGCCGGGGCAATCCTGCGCCAGAGCGCTCATCAGGCGGTCGCGTGTCACTTTGGCGATGATCGACGCCGCCGCGATCGAGACCACCAGTCCGTCGCCCCCGATCACGGCATCGCATTCGCAGGGTACATCGAGCGGGTCGCGGCCATCGACGAACACATGCTTTGGCATCTCCGCCAGCGCGTGGACGGCGCGCGCCAGCGCCCACAACGACGCACGCAGGATATTGTCGCGATCGATTCGCGCCGGCGAAGCGAAGGCGACCGCAAACGAGGCGGTCAGGCAAATTTGCTCGAACAGTTCCTCGCGGCGCTCAGGCGCCAGCCGTTTGGAGTCGTCGATCCCCTTGGGTATCCGCTTGGGATCGAGCACCACCGCCGCGGCCACCACCGGGCCTGCCAGCGGGCCGCGCCCGGCTTCGTCGCAGCCGGCCACCGGCCAGATGCCGCGCTTGATCAGCGCGCGCTCGCGGCGAAAGCTCGGGGGCGCTACCGCGATCACGCCGTTTGGCAGCTTGGCTGGATCGTTCCCGGATTTTTCCCGACTCATGCCGGGCATCGTGCGCAAGCAGGGCCCGCGGCGCAACCGGGAACTCGGCGCAATTCCCGTTATTCATTTCGCCTTCCCTCCCCGAAAGGCAAGGGTTGACTAAAACAAACTCAGCTGCTGGCCGCTACGTTTCGGCCGGGCGAAATGATCTGATGTCAATTTGGAACGCCGCTTGTTGAGGCCGAGCCTCTCGCAGGCGATCTCGAAGCGGCGTCCGATCATCCAGGCCATCGGCCCGGTGCCCTTCATTCGCGTTCCCCATTGGGAATCATAGTCGCGCCCGCCACGCATGTCGCGGATCAGGGTAAAGACGTGGCGGTAGCGGTCTGGATAATTGGCCATCAGCCATTCGCGAAAGAGATCGCGCACCTCGAGCGGCAGTCGCAGCAAAACATAACTCGCCTCCTTGACGCCGGCATGCGCCGCCGCGTCAAGGATGCGTTCGATCTCGGAATCGTTCAGCGCCGGGATCACGGGGGCCACCATCGCCGTGGTCGGAATTCCCGCCCCGGAAAGTTGCCGCAGCGCCTCCAGCCGCTTCGACGGCGTCGAAGCTCGCGGCTCCATGGTGCGTGCAAGTTTTGCATCGAGCGTGGTGACCGAAATCGCCACCTTGGCAAGATTGCGTTTCGCCATCCGCGATAGAATGTCGATGTCGCGCGTCACCAGCGCCGACTTTGTGACGATGCCGACCGGATGGCCCGATCGTTCCAGCACTTCGAGGATGCCGCGCATGATTTTCCGCTCGCGCTCGATTGGCTGATAGGGATCGGTATTGGTGCCGATTGCGATCATGCGCGGTTCATAATCCTGCGCCGCCAATTCCTTTTCCAGCAGCTGTGGCGCGTCGGGCTTGGCGAACAGTTTGGATTCGAAATCGAGCCCCGGCGACAGGCCGAGATAGGCATGGGTGGGCCGCGCGAAACAGTAGACGCAGCCATGCTCGCAGCCCCGATACGGGTTGATCGAACGTTCGAAGCCGATATCGGGCGAGTCGTTGCGGGTGATCACCCTGCGGGCGTTGTCGACCGCGACCGTGGTCCTGAACGGCGGCAATTCGTCGAGGCTCTGCCAGCCATCGTCGAATGCGAGCCGCGCCTCAGCCTCGAACCGGCCGCTGACATTGGATTGCGCGCCGCGGCCACGCCGCCGCTCGCGCTCGATCGCGACGGCGAGTTCAGGAAAAGACGAAGGCGCACCCGCCGGCTCGGAGGGCGCCGTGACCGGCGGGTGCTTGAGGGCATGAGAGGATGCTCGACTCATGGCCCGAACATAGCATGCCGTGAGAACAAATCAAGAACATCTGCAGCAACACATCCATATACACAAGAAGCGCGTTGGCTGGCCGGACCGGCACCCGGTTGCCGCAAAAAGGAACGCCGGGGGAGGCTGATTTGATTGTGACAAGGTGATAACAGTGCGCCGCTTTCAAAGCCCCTTGAGGCATCGAAAACCGTGCTGAGCGTGATCATCCCCACCGAAGGCGTCGAACATCCCGCCGTCGCCACCCTTGCCGCCCTGGTGCCGGGCGCCGCCGTCGGGGTGGTGAGCGAGGTGCTGCTGGTCGATCGGGCCCGCTCCGTGGTGATCGAGCGCGTGGCCGATGTCGCAGGCTGCCGCTTCCTGCCGTTTGAGGGATCCCATGCGGCGGCGCTCGCCGCCGGCGCCCGGCAGGCGCGCTCGCCCTGGCTGATGTTCCTGCATGCCGGCGCCGTGCTGGATTCAGGCTGGATCGAGGAGACTGCGCAATTCATCCAGGGTGTCTCGACCAGCGGCCGTCCGCGCGCCGGGATCTTCCGCTACGCACGTTCGCCCTATGCCGACATGCGGCTGCGCGACGGTTTCAAATTTGTCGCGCGGATGATCGCAGGTCCGTCGGCCGATCAGGGACTACTGATCGCACGCGACCATTACGACCGGCTCGGCGGATATGCGCCGAACGGGCACCGCTCCGAGGCCAGACTGCTGCGGCAACTCGGCCGCTCGTCGCGAACGCTGCTGCGCAGCCGCATCATCGTGGCCTGATTTTTTCGGTTGCAATATACTTGATATCGTCAAATAATCGTTTGATGAAGTCAAATATATCGAACCCCGAGCTGGAACATCAGATTGCTGCCGTCCGTGGCTTCAGCCGGTTCTACACCCGCAAGCTCGGCATCATCGAGCCGAAGCTTTTGGAGAGCCCCTGGACGCTGCAGGAAGCGCGGATCATCTACGAGATCGCGGGACGGCAAAGCTGCACCGCCACCGATCTGGTCCGCGCACTGGGCCTCGATCCCGGATTCGTGAGCCGCACCCTGCAGGCATTGCAGCGGCGCCAAATCGTCGCGCGCAAGCCGTCAAAGACCGATCGCCGCGTCACCGAACTCGCATTGACCGCCAGAGGCCGCGCAGCGTTTGCGGATCTCGACAGCCGATCGCGTGACGTGGTCGCCAGCTTGCTGGGCAAACTGGATAACGGCGAGCGCGCAACCGTCGTCAATGCCATGGCCACCATCGAACATACGCTGGAGCCGCCGGCACGAGAGCCCGCGGGCTTCCTGCTGCGAAGCCATCGCCCCGGCGACATTGGCTGGATCGTTTCCCGGCACGGCGCGATTTATGCGCAGGAATATGGTTGGGACATCAGCTTTGAAGCGCTGGCCGCCGAAATCGCTGCGCAGTTCATCCGATCATACGACCCCGCGCGCGAGCACTGCTGGATCGCGGAGCTCGGCGGCGAGCCGGTCGGCTCGGTGTTTTTGGTCAAGGCGTCGGACGAGGTCGCGAAATTGCGCCTGCTGCTGGTTGAGAAAAAGACGCGAGGGCTCGGAATCGGGCGCGCGCTCACCGAGCAATGCATCCGCTTCGCACGACAGGCGGGCTATACATCGATCACGCTCTGGACCCAGAGCATCCTCGTCGCCGCGCGCGGAATTTACCAGCGCGCCGGATTTCGCCGCGTCAAGGAAGAGAAGCACCATAGTTTTGGCGTCGATCTCGTCGGCGAGACCCGGGAGTTGACGCTGTAGCACAGGCTTTGTCATTCCGGGGCGACGCCAACGGGTCCGCGCAACGCGCGGCCCGATGACAGGCTCAGCGGCGAGCCCGGAATCTCGATGTTACACATTCCGGGTTCGCGTCTTCGACGCGCCCCGGAAATGACGTTAAGCCGACGCCCCCTTGGCCTTCGGGCGGCGCTGGTGCTCGTCCAGCCTCGGCATGATCTCGACGAAGTTGCAGGGCCGCGTCCGGTAATCGAGCTGGGCCGCGAGGATGCCGTCCCACGCATCGCGGCAGGCGCCCGGGGATCCCGGCAGGCAGAAGATAAAGGTGGCGCCGGCGACGCCCGCGGTGGCGCGGCTCTGGACCGTCGAGGTGCCGATCTTGGCATGGCTGAGCATGTGAAATGCGATCGAGAATCCGTCCATCCGCTTTTCGAACAGCGGCTCGATTGCCTCCGGCGTCACGTCGCGGCCGGTGAAGCCGGTTCCGCCCGTGGTGATGATCGCATCGATATCGGCATCGGCGATCCATTTCCTGACGATGACGCGGATCGCGTCGATGTCGTCGGCGACGATCTCGCGGGCCGCGAGATTGTGACCGGCCTTGGCAAGCCGCTCCGACAGCGTGGTTCCGGATTTGTCGTCGGCAAGCGTGCG
>DASSGM010000140.1:0-3744 GCA_035693465.1 Bradyrhizobium sp.
ACAAGAAACGGCATTAGCAGGGCGTAACAGGAGCAAGGCGTCTAAAGTCATGATGGATCAGCAGAATTTCGAGGCTGCGGGGCCCGTTTCCGCCGATCCTGCCGTTGCTCTGGCGAAAGCGCTCGGCCAACTGCCCGGGGCGCCCGCATCCAAGCCCAAGCTCAATGGCAAGACGTCCGTCGAATCCCTGGCCCAGGAACTCGGGCTAAAGCTCGGCGACCAGAACGAATTGACCATCCGCCGTATCAAGCGGGGAAAAAGCTATTCATTCGTTCGCGCCAACGGCAGGCCGATCCGCCATACCGGGACCATCAGGCGCCTGCACTCGATGGCGGTACCCCCGGCCTATGCCGATGTCCGCTATTCGCCCGATCCCAATTCGCATTTGCAGGCCGTCGGCCGAGATGCCGCCGGGCGGCTGCAATACCGCTATCATTCCGACTGGGAAAAGGTTCGCGAGCACCGCAAAGCCCACCGGCTGGCGCGGCTGGTCGCGGCGCTTCCGAAAATTCGCCGCAACGTCTCGCAGCACCTCAAGGGCGACGATCCGACCCGCGAATTCGCGCTTTCGGCGGTGATCGAACTGATCGCGCGCACCGCGATCCGTCCGGGCAATGAATCCTATGCGCGTCTCAATGGCACCCGAGGCGCCACCACGCTTTTGAAGTCGAATGTCGCGCTGGAAGACGATTGCGTCGTGCTGACCTTCAAGGGCAAGGGCGGCAAGGCCGTGCGCAAGGAATGCGATGCCGCCAAGCTCGTGCGCGCCATCGGCATCCTGCGCGGCCTGCCGGGCAAGCGGATGTTCCAGTATCGGGACAGTTCCGGCAATGTCCGCGGCGTCTCGACCACGCAGGTCAATGCTTTCCTGCGCGAGATCGCCGGCATCAAGATTTCGCTGAAGGATTTTCGCACGCTGATGGCATCCGCCGTGGTGCTGGAATCGCTGTCGCGGATTTCACCGGCGGCAAGCGCCCGTGGCCGTCGCAGACAGGTATTGGAAGCGGTGCGCGCTGCGGCCGACGAATTGTCGAATACGCCTGCGATCTGCCGCAAGAGCTACGTGCACGACACCATCGTGACTGCGTTCGAAGACGGCATCCTCGAGCGCTTTGCGGCGACGATGAAGGGCTATCGCTCGCAATCGAAACGCGAGCAGCTCCTGGCGCAAGTCATCGCGACGGCGGCGGCGTAGCAGGTTTTATTTGTCATTGCGAGGAGCGTTAGCGACGAAGCAATCCAATCCTTGCTTCGTGCGAAGATGGATTGCTTCGCGGAGCCTGTCATCGGGCGCGCATTCGCGCGACCCGCTGGCTCGCAATGACGACTAGATCCCGCCCATCTTGCAGACGATCTTCCACTCCTCCGCCGTCACCGGCTGAACCGACAGCCGCGAATATTTGACCAGCGCCATCTCCGTCAGTCGCTTGTCGGCCTTGATCGCGGCCATGGTTACCGGCGTTTTCAACGGTTTATCCGCTTTCAGGTCGACGCAAACAAACTTGCCGGTCTTGTCGGTCGGATCGGGATAGGCCTCCTTGATGACTTCCGCGATGCCGACAATCTCCTTGCCCTCGTTGGAGTGATAGAAAAACGCGCGGTCGCCTTTCTTCATGTTCACGAGATTCTGCCGGGCGGTAAAATTGCGCACGCCGGTCCAGGCTTCGCCCTTGGCGCCTTTTGCCACCTGCTGATCCCACGACCAGCTCGAGGGTTCGGATTTCACCAGCCAGTATGCCATGGTCATCCCTCCGCCTTGAATGGGCGCGTCAGCAGGCTTTCGATCGCCGCATCGATCGTGATCGCTCCGCTCAGGATCGCCGCAACCGCGTTTGATACCGGCATATCGACATTTTGCGAAGCCGCCAGTTCGATCAGTACCGGTGCGGTGAATTCGCCTTCGGCCAATTTATCGCGCGGCGGCGGCTCGCCGCGTCCCAGCGCTATCCCGAGCGCGAAATTGCGCGACTGCGGACTGGAGCAGGTCAGGATCAGATCGCCGAGACCCGAAAGCCCCGCCATGGTTTCGCTGCGCGCGCCGCAGGCGCGCCCCAGCCGCGTCAGTTCAGAGAAGCCGCGCGTGGTCAGCGCCGCTTGTGCCGATGCGCCCAATTTCCTGCCGACCACGATACCCGCCGCGATCGCGAGCACGTTTTTCGCCGCGCCGCCGATCTCGACGCCGCGGACATCGGTGGTGTGATAGGGCCGGAAGGTCGAGGATCCCAGGGCCTGCACCAGCGCGCTGGCAAGCCTCTCGTCTCTCGTCGCCAAGGTGACCGCGGTTGGCAGGCCGCGCGCCACATCCTCGGCAAAACTCGGCCCCGACAGGATGGCGGGTATCGCGTCAGGCGCGGCTTCCGCGATCACCTCCGTCATGAATTTGTGGGTGCCGCGCTCAATCCCTTTGGCGCAGGCGATCACGGGTTTTGTCGCGGCGAGATGCGAAGCGAGCGCGGCGACCGCCTCGCGCAAATTCTGCGCCGGCGTTGCGATCAGGACGATGTCCGCAGCCGCGGCAATGGCGATATCGTCAATTACCTTGACGCTCGCCTCCAATTTCACGCCCGGCAGCTTTGGATTTGCGCGCGTGGCGGCGATCTCGGCCGCGGTTGCGGAACTGCGCGCGTAGAGCGCGACATCGCGTCCGGCCCGCGCGGCGACGCCGGCCAGCGCCGTCCCCCACGCGCCGGCGCCGATCACCGCGACAGTTTTGAAAGACGGCATCGCGGTCGATCTCCCGCTAGAAACCCGCGCGGGTGTTGGAAAATCCCACAGGTGCGGTGGCGTTGGCATCGAGCAGCCAGCGGGCGCGGGGTGCAGCATCCATTGCGTCTGTCAGGCCAATCGCCAGGCGCTCCGCGCCGGCCCAGGCGATCATCGCGCCATTATCGGTGCACAACGCGGGCGGCGGGATGATCAGCGTGGTCTGCGCTTTTGCGGCGACATCCTGCAGCGCGCCGCGGATCGCCTGATTGGCGGCAACGCCGCCGGCGGCGACCAGCGCGCGTGGCGGGCCAAATTGCTCGTGAAATAATTTCAGGCCGACGCTCAGCCTGTCCGCCGTCGATTCCAGCACGGCGGCCTGAAAGCTGGCGCAGAGATCGCGAATGTCCTGCGGCTGCAGCGGCATGAGCCGGCTGGCCTCATTGCGTACGGCGGTCTTTAATCCGGACAGCGAGAAATTGGCATCGGCGCGCCCGAGCATCGGGCGCGGAAATGCGAAGCGTTGGGCATCGCCGCCACTCGCTGCGCGTTCCACCTCCGGTCCGCCGGGATAGGATAGCCCAAGCATTTTTGCGACCTTGTCGAAGGCTTCCCCCATGGCGTCATCGACGGTGGTGCCGAGACGGACATATTTTCCGACGCCGACCACGGCAACGATCTGGGTATGACCGCCGGAGGCGAGAAACAGGCAGTAGGGAAAGGCCAGCGCGCAAGTCAGCCGCGGCGTCAGCGCGTGGGCTTCGAGGTGGTTCACTGCAATCAGCGGCGTATTATGCACCATTGCAATCGCTTTCGCGGTGGTGAGACCGACGATCACCCCGCCGATCAGGCCGGGGCCAGCGGCTGCGGCCACTGCCGAGAGCTGCGCAAAGCCAATGCCCGCCTCTTTCATCGCACGCTCAACGATACCGTCGAGCAGGTCGACATGGGCGCGCGCCGCGATCTCGGGCACCACGCCGCCGAAGACGGCATGCTCCTCGGTCTGCGAGCGGACGATATTGGACAAAATGCGCCCCGAGC
>DASSGM010000141.1:0-9294 GCA_035693465.1 Bradyrhizobium sp.
AACCAATATTAAACGCTTTGCATAGAAGCTGGCCGAACTTTGAAAGGCGTGCCGAAGTCGCGCGCGCCTGGGTTCGAAAGCCGGTTTCATGGACGATCTGTTGCGGGAGTTCCTGACGGAAACCCACGAAAGCCTGGATACGGTCGACAATCAGCTGGTGCGGTTCGAGCAGGATCCGAACAACGCCAGGATTCTCGATAACATCTTTCGCCTGGTTCACACCATGAAGGGCACCTGCGGCTTTCTCGGTTTGCCGCGGCTGGAAGCGCTTGCGCATGCCGGCGAGACCCTGATGGGCAAATTTCGCGACGGCATGCCGGTGACGGCGGAAGCGGTCACGCTGATCCTGAGCAGCATCGACCGCATCAAGGAAATCCTCGCTGGGCTCGAGGCGACCGAAGCCGAGCCGGAAGGAAACGATCAGGATCTGATCGTCAAACTGCAGGCCATGGTCGAGCAGGGGATGGAAGCGATGTCGGCACCGGCTGCCGCCATGAAGCCTGCGATCGAGCAGGGCACATTGGTGGCGCAGACGCTGCAACGGCAATTGCGTCCTGGCGAGGTGCCCTTGGATGAGCTGGAGCGCGCGTTTCGCGAGACCGCAACCGAGGTCGCGCGGGAGACTGCACCTGCGCCCAAGCAATGCGCGGCACCAACGAAGCAAGAAAGGCCGGGGCCGAAAAAAGCAATTGCCGAGTCCGAGACTTCCGAGGGCGACCGCGTCGCCAACCAGTCGATCCGGGTGAATGTGGACACGCTGGAACACCTGATGACGATGGTGTCGGAGCTGGTGCTGACCCGCAATCAGTTGCTTGAGATCTCCAGGCGCCACGAAGACACCGAGTTCAAGGTGCCGCTGCAGCGGCTGTCCAACGTCACAGCCGAGTTGCAGGAAGGCGTCATGAAGACGCGGATGCAGCCGATCGGCAATGCCTGGCAGAAGCTGCCGCGGATCGTGCGCGACCTTTCCGCCGAGCTCGGCAAGCAGATCGAACTGGAGATGCACGGCGCCGACACCGAGCTCGATCGCCAGGTGCTCGACCTGATCAAGGATCCGCTGACCCATATGGTGCGCAACTCGGCCGATCATGGGCTTGAGACCCCCGCCGAACGGCGGGCCGCCGGCAAGCCGGAGCAGGGCACGATTCGGCTGTCCGCCTATCACGAGGGCGGCCACATCATCATCTGCATCGCAGACAATGGCCGCGGGCTCAACACCGAGAGGATCAAGGCCAAGGCGATCACCAACGGTCTCGTCACCGAGGCCGAGCTCGAGAAGATGACGGAAGCCCAGATCCACAAGTTCATCTTCGCACCGGGCTTTTCCACGGCGGCCCAGGTCACCAGCGTCTCCGGCCGCGGCGTCGGCATGGACGTGGTGCGTACCAATATCGACCAGATCGGCGGCACCATCGACGTCAAGTCGGTGGCCGGCGAGGGTTCTTCCGTCACCATCAAGATTCCCCTGACGCTCGCCATCGTCTCGGCGCTGATCGTGGAGGCGGCCGGCGACCGCTTTGCCATCCCACAGCTATCAGTGGTCGAACTGGTGCGGGCACGCGCCAATTCCGAGCACCGCATCGAGCGCATCAAGGACACCGCGGTCCTTCGGCTGCGCAACAAGCTGCTGCCGCTGATGCACCTGAAGAAGCTGCTCAAGATCGACGACGGCTCCTCATCCGATCCGGAGAACGGTTTTATCGTGGTCACGCAAGTCGGCAGCCAGACTTTTGGCATCGTGGTCGACGGCGTGTTCCACACCGAGGAAATCGTGGTCAAGCCGATGTCAACAAAACTGCGCCACATCGACATGTTCTCCGGCAACACCATTCTTGGCGATGGCGCGGTGATCATGATCATCGATCCCAACGGCATCGCCAGGGCGCTCGGCGCCGCCAGCTCGGCCTCTCACGAGATCGCCGACGAGAACGCGGCGACGCGCGCCAGCACCGCGGAGCAACTGACCTCGCTCCTGGTATTCCGCGCCGGCACCAACCAGCCCAAGGCAGTGCCGCTCGCGCTCGTCACCCGGCTGGAAGAGATCGCCGCCGGCAAGATAGAACTCTCCAATGGCCGCTACATGGTGCAATACCGCGAACAGCTGATGCCGCTGGTGCAGATGGAAGGCGTCAAGATCGCGACCTCCGGCGCCCAGCCGATCCTGGTGTTCGCTGATGACGGTCGTTCAATGGGACTCGTGGTCGATGAGATCATCGACATCGTCGAGGAAAAACTCGATATCGAGGTCGCCGGGGGCGAGGAAGGCATTTTGGGCTCGGCTGTGATCAAGGGCCAGGCCACCGAGGTGATCGACGTCGGTCACCTTCTCCCCCTGGCGTTTGCCGACTGGTTCAGCCGCAAGGAAATGCGGCCCTCAGCCTCCGCGCAATCGGTGCTCCTGGTCGACGACTCCGCGTTCTTCCGCAACATGCTTGCGCCGGTCCTCAAAGCTGCCGGTTACCGGGTTCGGGTGGCTACCAATGCGCAGGAGGGCCTGATGGCGCTGCGCTCGGGGCAATCGTTCGACATGGTGCTGACTGATATCGAAATGCCCGACATGAACGGGTTCGAGTTCGCCGAGACGATTCGGGCGGATGCGCATTTGCGCGAGATGCCAATCATCGCGCTGTCCTCGATGGTCTCGCCGGCGGCGATTGAACGCGGGCGCCAGGCCGGTTTCCACGATTATGTCGGCAAGTTCGACCGCCCCGGCCTGATCGCGGCGCTGAAGGAGCAAACCGCCGAGCTCAACCGGGCGGCATGAAACAAGTTCAGCCGGACGGCATGAAGGATTAAAGCATGACCAGCAAGACCGAAACAGTCGAGGGCGCCGTCGCCGAATACGTCACCGCGATGATCGGTGGCCAGCTGTTCGGGTTGCCGATCTCGCGTGTTCAGGACGTGTTCATGCCGGAGCGGCTCACGCGCGTGCCGCTGTCTCCGGGCGAGATCGCCGGTGTCCTGAATCTGCGCGGCCGCATCGTCACCGTAGTGGACATGCGCGCCCGTCTCGGCCTGCCGAAGAACCACGACGGCAAGCCGCCGATGGCGGTCGGCGTCGACTTGCGCGGCGAATCCTACGGACTGTTGATTGACGAGATCGGCGAGGTTTTGCGACTCCCTGACGACGGCAGAGAGGAAAACCCCGTCAACCTCGACCCCCGCATGGCAAAACTCGCCGGCGGCGTGCATCGCCTCGACGGCCAGCTCATGGTCGTGCTTGACGTCGACCGCGTTCTCGAAATCACACCCGACATGCTGGCGGCATAAGATCGCCGCCAACGTGCGTAAACCTGAATTGCAATGGAAACGTCCCCTTTTCTCGAAGAAGCAGAGGCTGAAATGAGAACATGTCTGGTGGTCGACGACTCGAGTGTCATTCGAAAAGTCGCAAGGCGCATTCTGGAAGGCCTGGATTTCCAGATCCTCGAAGCCGAGGACGGCGAGAAGGCGCTGGAAGTCTGCAAGCGCGGATTGCCCGATGCGATCCTGCTCGACTGGAACATGCCCGTCATGGACGGCTATGAATTCCTCGGCAATCTGCGCCGCATGCCCGGCGGCGATCAGCCCAAGGTGGTGTTCTGCACCACCGAAAACGATGTCGCGCACATCGCGCGGGCGCTTCATGCCGGCGCCAACGAGTACATCATGAAGCCATTCGACAAGGAGATCGTCACAGCGAAATTCCAGGAAGTCGGCCTGATCTGATCGGTGTCATCCGGCGGCTGAACGGCCCTCGGCGTTGTCGTTTCAATGGTGCCGCTTGAGCGCCGTCTGGTGAACAATGAGTGTTGCGTTGGCAAGTACCTCGACCCCGAATGCGATGCGGCAAGAGCCGTTGCGGGTAATGGTGGTCGATGACTCCGTGGTTATCCGGGGGTTGATCGCGCGCTGGCTCGGATCAGAACCGGACATGGTTGTCGCGGCATCGCTGCGCACCGGGCTTGATGCCGTCAACCAGATCGAGCGCGTCAACCCCGATGTCGCCTTGCTCGATATCGAGATGCCGGACCTCGACGGCATTTCCGCGCTGCCCTTGCTGTTGGCAAAGAAGCGCAACCTGATCATCATCATGGCCTCGACGCTGACCCGCCGCAACGCGGAGATCAGCTTCAAGGCGCTCTCGCTTGGGGCATCGGATTACATTCCAAAGCCTGAGAGCACCCGTGAAGCGGGCGCGGCCGAAATCTTCCGCCACGATCTCGTTGAGAAAATTCGTCAGCTCGGCGCCAAGGTCCGTCGTGCGGCCCCGGCCTTGCCGAACCTGGCTTTGAGGCCGACGCTCGATCAGCCGCGCGAGCTGTTGCGCCGGCCGGTCGCGCAAGCGCAACTGATGCGCCGCGCGTTCAGCACACAGGCGCCGCGCGCGCTGTTGATCGGTTCATCGACGGGCGGTCCGCAGGCGTTGATGGCGATGGTCACCGAACTCGGCCCCGTGATCGATCGTTTTCCCGTGCTGATCACCCAGCATATGCCGCCGACATTCACGACGATTCTCGCCGAGCATCTGGCGCGCTCGAGCCGGCGGCCGGCGCGCGAAGCACTCGATGGCGAGATCGTCAGGGCCGGCCAGATCTATCTCGCGCCGGGCGGCCGTCATATGCGGGTCGCGCGGCATGGCGGCGATGCCGTAATCGCTCTCGATGATGGTCCGCCGATCAATTTCTGCAAGCCCGCGGTCGACCCATTATTCACATCGGCGATCGATGTTTGGCAGGGCGGCGTTCTGGCCGTGGTCTTGACCGGCATGGGCTCTGACGGGATGCGCGGCGGCAAGGAGATCGTCGCCGCCGGCGGCAGCGTGATCGCCCAGGATGAAGCTTCGAGTGTGGTGTGGGGAATGCCGGGGGCAGCGGCGAATGCGGGCATCTGCGCCGCCGTGATGCCGCTTGATCAGATCGCGCCGAAACTGGTTCGGTTGTTTTCGGGAGATCGTTCGTGACGCCAATGGATTATGAGTTCCTGCGCAAGCTGCTGAAAGAGCGCTCCGGCCTGGATCTGTCTTCCGACAAGCAATATCTGGTCGAAAGCCGATTGACCCCGCTGGCGCGAAGGGTCGGTCTCTCCGACATCGCCGAACTGGTTGCAAAAATAAAGAGCGGGAGCGAGGCGCTGACATTGGAGGTAGTCGAAGCGATGACCACCAACGAAACGTTCTTTTTCCGCGACAAGATTCCGTTCGATCATCTTCGGCAAACGGTGCTCCCGGAGCTTGTGCAGGCGCGCGCCAACCGCCGTTCCCTGCGGATCTGGTGTGCGGCTTCCTCCACCGGGCAAGAACCCTATTCGATCGCGATGTGCATCAAGGAATTCGCGCCGCTGGCAGGGTGGCGGGTTGAAATTGTCGCGACCGATCTGTCGCAAGGTGTTCTTGAAAAATCCAGGGCCGGCATTTTCAGCCAGTTCGAGGTCCAGCGCGGCCTGCCGATTCAGATGCTGGTCAAGTATTTCACGCAAACCGGAGAGCTATGGCAACTCAATGCCGACGTCCGCGCCATGGTGCAGCACCGGCAATTGAATCTGCTGCAGGATTTCTCACACCTTGGCACGTTTGACGTGATTTTCTGCCGCAACGTCCTGATCTATTTCGACCAGGACACCAAGATCAACATCTTCGATCGGCTTGCAAGGGTGCTCGAACCCGATGGCGTACTGGCCCTGGGTGCCGCTGAATCCGTGGTCGGGATATCTGACGCCTTCAGGTCTTGCCCGGAACGGCGCGGGCTGTACCGCCCGAACGTCACTCGAACCGCGCGCGCCGGTGTCACGGCGATGGCGCTCTCGGGATTGAAAGCGTTTGCTGCTGCGGCGGCGCCCTGAGCGAGGCCTGGGGCGGAATCGGCAGGCGAGAGCCTGATCGGCTCTCCCTACCGGCGCGCTCGTCAAGATAGCCGGGCCATTTCTTTCAGCAAGGACGCATGCCCACGCTTTCGAGCCCGTCCGCGATGCGGTCGAGAAAGTCGGAGCGATACGGAAGGCCGGATCTGACCTGTGCAATCGTCAAATCCGGAGCAACTTGGGTGAGCTCGGCGAGACTTTGCCGCGCCCGCTCCTTGCGGCCGCCAAGTGCATAGGCGGGCGTCAAACTGTGGTGGATCCAGACCGCAGCCGGATTCTCCACCAGCGCCCGCTCGAACCAGCGCGCCGCTTCGTCGTAGCGTGCCGCCCAGAAATGCCCCGCCGCAATGCCGACCGAACAAAGAAAATTCAAGGGGTCCGCTGGCGCCAGCGCCCGAGCGATCTGGAAGTGCTCAATCGCTTCTGCCGACTCGCCGGCATAGGCCTTGACCCAGCCACTGCGGCCCCAGGCCCATGCCGAGCTGCCATCGAGTTCAAGCGCCCGGTCGGCGTGAATCGCCGCCGTCGCGAGATCATGCGCCAGGCAATAGCCGGCAGACAGCATCGTCTCGGTCAGGGGATCTCCCCCATTTAGTTGCGCCGCACGCCTGGCAAGCTCGCGAGCGGCCGCCTTCTCTTGGTCCGGCCGTTGACAGAAGTTGTGGCAACCGCGCAAGCCGTGGCACCAGGCCGCCAGCGCCATCGGCAGCGCGTCGGACGGCGCAAATTCCATCGCCCGCTCGAGCAGTTCGAGCGCCATCTCTTCCGCTGCGGCCTCGACTGAGAGCACACGCGGCAGCGCCCGCATTGTCAGCTCCCAGGCGTTGAGTTGCGCAGTATCCTTTCGCCACGCCCGGTCGATCTCGGCCTCACGCATCGGCTGCTGGATCGCAGCGGCAATGCGCTCCGCCACCCGCTCCTCGAATTCGAATAAATCGTCACAACCGCCATCCCAGCGATCGGCCCATAGATATCGACCGGTTGCCGCGTCGAGCAGGCGGATCGTGACGCGGAGCCGTCCGGTGCCATCATCTCGAACGCTACCCTGAAGGTGATAGCGAGCTCTGTCCGGCCTGATAACGGCGATCCAGCGCACACGCATGAGGGCGCTCGCGATCTCCTCGGTGATTCCAGCCGCACGACCGGCGTCGCGGCCGATCAGGTCGAACGGCAAGACGGCGATCGCCGGCCGTTCGACTACCATCAGCGCAGTTAGCCGTTGTGGCCGACCGACAGCAACCCTTTGGTTGCGGGATAATGTGGCCGACGGGCTCTCGCCATAACGCGCCCGGTACTCGGTCGCGAAACGCCCAAGGTGATTGAAGCCGATGCGCGCAGCAATATTGGTGACGCTTGCCCGGCCTGACACGCGGAGAAGCTCTTGCCGCGCCCTGTCGAGGCGGAGATCGCGCAAGAACTGCATCGGCGTTCGACCGCAGAAGCAACGGAAATGTCTTTGCAGGGTGCGTCGACCGATGCCGCAGGCCGATGCTATCTCGTCGACTGTCCAGCCGCGGGCGGGATCGGTTTCGAGGAGATCGAGCGCCCTCTTGAGAGCGCCAGGTACGAGTTGTGGGACCATGCCGAGCCGCTCCAGCCGTAAGAAAGCATACCCAATCTGGCGCGCGCTGGACAGGCGTGTCGCGAATGGGATTGCCAAGCTTGAGCGAGGGGTCGGAACATCTCCAGTCAGGCCCATGCTGGAGCGCCAGCAAGCAAAGGAGTGACGCCATGAGCCAGCAAGGACAGTGGCAGGTCCCTGGAAGCGCGGCGGAGGTGTACGAGAAAGAGTTGGTGCCGGCCATATTTGGGCCATGGGCCCAACTCGTCGTCGATCTCGCCCAACCCCAGAGAGGCGATCGCGTTCTTGATCTCGCATGCGGGACGGGAATTATCGCGCGCACGGTCGCCGGTCGGGTGGGTCCTACCGGTGCGGTCGTCGGTGTCGATCTCAATCCCGGAATGTTGAAGGTCGCCAGAACAGTCTGGTCGAGCGGCTCGCATTCCGCGCCGGTCGAATGGCAAGAGGCGAGTGCCGACAAGCTCCCGTTCCCGAATGCGTCGTTCGAGGTCATCTATTGCCAACTCGGTTTGCAGTTCTTTGCCGATCGGCCCGCAGCGGTGCGTGAGATGCACCGTGTTCTCACTGCCGGTGGGAGGCTGGCGGTCATGGTATGGCGCGGCATTGACCAAAGTCCGGGGTTTGCCGTGCTGGCGGACGCACTGGAGCGACATGTCGGTCAAGCGGCAGCGGCCATCATGCGCGCGCCATTCGGCTTGTCCGATGCAGACCAATTGGATCAACTCGTGCGCAACGCCGGTTTTCAGGACGTTGCAATTCAACAGCGGATTGGAAGGGTTCGCTTTGCTTCGCCCGAGAGACTGGTGTTGAGCTATGTTGCTGGCTCGCCGCTGGCCGCGGTGGTATCACAAGCCAGCGATGCGGCGCGCAAGGCTCTGATCACCGATGCCATCACTGCTTTGGGCAAATACACCGGCAGCACGGAACTGGCCTTTCCCATAGCCGCTCACCTGCTCAGCGCAAGAGTGCAGAAATAGGGGCGGGAACATCAACTGGCCGAACCAGATCGACCTGAAAAACAAAAACCCCGCCATTTGCGGCGGGGTCCAGTCGGGAGCTGCGAGCTGCACAAGCTCGCCAAAACCCTTGATCAGGCGGGGATGCGCTCTTCGACCTCGTGCGGCTCGCGCAGCACATAGCCGCGGCCCCAGACGGTCTCGATGAAGTTGCGCCCCTCGGAGGCGTTGGCAAGCTTCTTGCGCAGCTTGCAGATGAAGACGTCGATGATCTTCAGTTCCGGCTCGTCCATGCCGCCATAGAGGTGGTTGAGGAACATTTCCTTGGTCAGCGTGGTGCCCTTGCGGAGCGAGAGCAGCTCCAGCATCTGGTATTCCTTGCCGGTCAGATGCACGCGCTGGCCGCCGACTTCCACCGTCTTGGTGTCGAGATTGACCACGAGATCGCCGGTCTGGATCACCGACTGGGCGTGGCCCTTGGAACGGCGCACGATCGCATGGATGCGCGCGACCAGTTCGTCCTTGTGGAAGGGTTTGGTCATGTAGTCGTCGGCGCCGACGCCGAGACCCTTGACCTTGTCCTCGATGCCGGCGAGGCCGGAGAGGATCAGAATGGGGGTTTTGATCTTCGACACCCGAAGCTGCTTGAGCACGTCGTAGCCGGACATATCAGGCAGGTTGAGGTCGAGCAGGATAATGTCGTAGTCGTAAAGTTTTCCGAGATCGACGCCTTCTTCTCCGAGGTCCGTCGTGTAGACATTGAAACTCTCGGACTTCAGCATCAGCTCGATCGACTGCGCGACGGCGCTGTCATCTTCTATCAGCAATACGCGCATGCCAGTCCCCTATAGTCGCCGCTCCGGGCGTCAGGTCGGCCGCACTTGCGGCACTCAAAACGCCTTTGAACAACTGATTCGG
>DASSGM010000142.1:0-11911 GCA_035693465.1 Bradyrhizobium sp.
CTCGGCGTCGCTGACAATACAGGAAAACGCCGATCCGACGGTGCTGCAGGATTTGACGACGGCGCTCGACCGCCTGGCGCCCGAGGACGCCGGCTGGCGCCACGATACCGAGGGCCCCGATGACATGCCCGCGCATATCAAAACCATGCTGACGGCGACATCGCTGCACATCCCGGTCCTCAAGAGCGAACTCATGCTGGGAACGTGGCAGGCGGTCTACCTGATCGAGCATCGCAGCCGGCCGCATCGCCGCGAGATCGTGCTGCAGTTTGCGGGCGTTACCGGCTGAATGCAGAACCGGCCGCGGAGCGATCCGCGGCCGGTAGTTGTTTGCGTTTGTCCAGCGGTTGTTGCCGCGGGTCAGTTCGATCTGATGTCGACGTCCTTGGTTTCCGGCAGGAAGAAGAAGCCTACCACTGCGGTGATCGAGGCGAAGATGATCGGATACCAAAGGCCGGCGTAAATGTCGCCGGTCGAGGCCACGATCGCGAAGGAAGTCGCCGGCAGCAGTCCGCCGAACCAGCCGTTTCCGATGTGATAGGGCAGCGACATCGAGGTGTAACGGATCTTGGTTGGGAACAGTTCGACCAGCATCGCTGCGATCGGCCCGTACACCATGGTGACGAAGATCACCAGGATGAACAATAATCCGATGATCGCCGCAACCTGCGGACGGAAGATATCGAACGGGTTCGACATCTTCACGATGCCGGGGTCGCCTGCCTTCGGATAACCCGCGGCTGAAACGGCCGCGGCGACCGCCGGATTGCCGGCTTTCGCGTCGGGATAGGGCACGTCCTTGCCACTCACCACCACTTTCACGCCCGAGCCTGGAGGTCCATACGTGGTCGAGTATTTGACCGACGACTGGGCCAGGAAGGCGCGAGCGGTATCGCATGGAGAGGTGAATACGCGGGTGCCGACCGGGTTGAACAGATCGCCGCAACCTGCGCGGTCGGCGACGACCTCGACCTTGGTTGCTTCGATGGCCTTTTCCAGCGCCGGGTTGGCATTGGTGGTGATCATCCGGAAGATCGGGAAGAAGGTCAGTGCCGCGATCAGGCAGCCGGCAAGAATGATCGGCTTGCGGCCGACCTTGTCCGACAACGCGCCGAACACGATGAAGAAGCCGGTACCGAACAACAGCGACCACGCGATCAGAAGGTTGGCGGTATAGCCATCGACCTTCAGAATCGATTGCAGGAAGAACAGCGCGTAGAACTGGCCGGTGTACCAGACCACGCCCTGACCCATGGTGCCGCCGATCAGCGCGAGTATGACGATCTTGGCATTGCTCCAGTTGGCAAAGGCCTCGGTCAGCGGGGCCTTTGAGCCCTTGCCCTCTTCCTTCATTTTCTGGAACACCGGCGATTCATTGAGTCGCAGCCGGATCCAGACCGAGATGCCGAGCAGAACGACCGACACCAGGAACGGGATACGCCAGCCCCAGGCGGCGAAGTCGGTCTCACCGATGGCCGTGCGGGTAAACAGGATCACCAGCAACGACAGGAACAGGCCCAGTGTCGCGGTGGTCTGAATGAACGAGGTGTAGTAGCCGCGTTTACCCTGCGGCGAATGCTCGGCCACATAGGTGGCGGCTCCGCCATACTCGCCGCCGAGCGCCAGACCTTGCGCCAGACGCAGCGCGATCAGAATAACCGGCGCCGCAAAGCCAATGGTTGCCGCGTTCGGCAACAGGCCGACGATGAAGGTCGACAGACCCATGATCAGGATGGTGACGAGGAAGGTGTATTTTCGCCCGACGATATCGCCGACGCGCCCGAAAACGATGGCGCCGAAGGGCCGCACCAGGAAGCCCGCGGCAAAGGCGAGCAGCGCGAAGATATCCCGCGTCGCAGGAGGATAGGCCGAGAAGAACTGCGTGCCGATGATGCTGGCGAGCGATCCGTAAAGATAGAAATCATACCATTCAAAAACGGTGCCGAGCGATGAAGCGAGAATGACGAAACGTTCGTCCCTCGTCATGCCGCCAGACCTTGGCGATGTTGTTGCAGCTAACGTCGTCATCCTGGGTGCTCCCGAAATTGTTAATGCAAAACTCGCCCGATGCGCCGAAGTTGGTCGGATAAGCACGGGCTTCGCTTCATTGGTAACATCGCCGTGAAAGCTCTCCCAATAAGACTTTGGGCAATAAGACTTTTGGCCCGCTGCCCGGTTGGTTCGGATAATCCGAAAGTCGCATGCAGCCGACCCTGTTCCGGCACGCGGCCCTATTGCGGCGCACCAGGCTGAGCGGGTTAACCGTTTGACCGCATGGGAAGATTGTGCGCTTGCATGCGACCATCCGTCAGGGGACAATTGCAGTCTCCGCAACGCGACCACCGGGTTCGCCGCAACGCTCTTGCAAGAAAATAAATGACTGCCGCTGTCAGCACGCACCTCGTCATTGCCGATGACCATCCGCTGTTTCGCGATGCGCTGCGACAGGCGGTCGCAACCGTCGTGGCCTCGGCAAAGATCGACGAAGCCGGATCGTTCGACGAACTGACCACCCTGCTCGAGCGGGATTCCGATGTCGATCTGATCCTGCTCGATCTGACGATGCCGGGGATCTCAGGCTTCTCCGGGCTGATCTATCTGCGCGCACAATATCCGGCGATCCCGGTGGTGATCGTGTCCGCCAGCGACGATGTCGGCACCATCCGCAAATCGCTGGATTTTGGCGCCTCGGGATTCATTCCAAAGCGGTTCGGGGTCGAGACCTTGCGCGACGCGATCGTGAAGGTGATGGCTGGCGACGTCTGGATACCGCCGGACACCGATCTGTCAGCCGCCGCAGATCCGGATATGACGCGCCTGCGCGACCGCCTGGTGACGCTGACGCCGCAGCAGGTGAGGGTGTTGATGATGCTGTCGGAAGGCCTGCTCAACAAGCAGATCGCCTATGAGCTTGGCGTGTCCGAAGCGACGATCAAGGCACATGTATCTGCGATCCTGCAGAAGCTCGGCGTCGAGAGCCGCACCCAAGCGGTGATCGCCGCGGCGAAAATTGCCGGCGACCAGTGGCGGCGGCAAGAAACGCCGCCGCCGGAATAGATCAGCACACGAGATCGGCTCGCGTCTATTCCGCGGCCAGCATCTGCTGGGTGCGCCACTGACCCAGCAAGGCCCTTAACGACGCCGGTTTGACCGGCTTGTTGAGCACTGCAATTTTCTCCTCCCGCGCCGCCGCGCGTACATGCGGACTGCGATCCGCGGTGATCAGGATCGCCGGAATGTTCTCGCCAAATCGGCGGCGAATCTCCCTTATCGCGGCGACGCCATTGCCGCGGTCGAGGTGATAGTCGACCAGGAGACCGGTAAGCTGTTGGCCCGTGACCTCGATCGCCTCGATCGCGGCCTCCGGATCGGCCACCGCAATCACCTTGGCGTCCCAGGCGGTCAGCAGTGTCCTCATGCCGTCCAGGATTGCCGGGTCGTTCTCGATGCAAGCGATGAGGGCGCCGCTCATGGGCGTCCTGGAAAGCGGCGTCGCGCTGGTGACGGTCGCGGTGTAATTGACTGCTTTTGCGATCGGCAGCGTTACCGAAAAAAGCGAGCCGCCGCTGACATTGGCGTCGATGGCAATGCCGTGGTTGAGGACGCGCGCAAGGCGCTCGACGATCGACAGTCCCAGTCCAAGGCCACGCGCAATCCGCGCGCCCTGCTCGAGCCGGTGGAACTCCTTAAAAATCTCGCCGCGCTTGAGAGGGGGGATGCCGACGCCGGTGTCATAAACGTCGATCTGCAGCGACTGGCCGTGGCGCCGGCAACCGACCAGCACGCGGCCGCGTGGCGTATATTTGATGGCGTTGGAGATCAGGTTCTGCAACAGCCGCCGCAGCAGCAGACGATCGGATTCCACCGGCAGCGAGCAGGGCACGAAGGTCAGCTTCAATCCCTTGGCGCGCGCGATCGGCGCGAATTCGATTTCCAGCGAGCGCATCAGGTCGCCGATCTTGAAACTTGTGATCGACGGCGTCATGGCGCCGGCGTCGAGCCGCGAAATATCCAGCAGCGCCCCAAGGATCTCTTCGATCGCCTCAAGCGATTCGTCGATGTTTTCGACCAGACGAGAATCCTCCCCGCCGTTTTGGCGCTCGACAAGGCTCGTCACATAGAGCCGAGCCGCATTCAACGGTTGCAGGATGTCATGGCTCGCCGCCGCCAGAAAACGCGTCTTCGAGATGTTGGCGTCTTCGGCGGTGCTCTTGGCCAGCGCCAGTTCCGAATTCAACCGGGTCAGCTCCTCGGTACGATCCCGCACGCGTTTTTCCAGAGTAGCATTGGCGCGTTCCAGCGCCTCGGCGGCCTCAAAGGACGGCGTGACGTCGGAAAAGGTGATGACCAGTCCGCCGCCCGGCATCCGGTTGGAGCGCACCTCGATCACCATGTGACGGTCGGGAAGACGTTCCAGATAAGGCTCGCCTACGGTGGTATAGGCGGCCAGCCGCCTTTGCATTAACGCGTTGTTATCGCCCGGACTCGCGGGGCTGATCGAGCCCATGAATTCGAGGATTTCCTGGAGTGGAATGCCGATTTGCACGAGGTGCAGCGGTAACCCCAGAATTTCGCTGAACTGCCGATTTGAACAGATCAGCTGCAAATCGGCGTCGAATACGGCGATCCCCTGCCGCACATGGTTCAGCGCGGTCTGCAATATCTCACGATTGAAATGCAGCGCGGTGTGGGAGTCGTCGAGCAGCTTGAGCGCCGCCTTGGCGGAGACGGTGCGCTTGCGCAGCATCAGCGACATCACCAGACGCGAGGACGCCGCCCCGATAGAGGACGCGATCAGGCGCTCGGCATGCTGCAGCAGTTCGAAATCGGCCGGCGCCGCCGGGTCAAGGCGGGCGTTGTGGGTGGCCGCGAAGGCCTCGAATGAAAGATGGGCGCGTTCGGGGCCGAGATACTGTGCTACCGTGCTCTGGATGTCCTGCACGGTGACCGTGGTGCGCCAGCGCCGGAATGTCGGTGCCGCCGGCGCGAGCGTATCGGGCACAAACAGGTCCGCCTGCAACCGTTCGATCGCGGAGGGCTCGCGCGCCAGCGACAGCACGACATAGGTCAAGAGGTTAAGCGAGAGCGACCACAGCACGCCGTGCAGAAGCGGCGGCAGATCGGCGCCGAACAGGGCTTGCGGACGCAATGCCTCTATGCCGAACGGACCGTGGTGCAGCAGCGAGAGGCCGGTGACATGGCCGTCCAAAAAGCTCGGAAGAAACAGCGTATAGCTCCACACCGCGATGCCGACCAGGATGCCCGCCATGGCGCCGCGCGCGGTCGCGCGCCGCCAGAACAGGCCGCCGAAAAACGCAGGTGCAAGCTGCGCGATGGCCGCGAAAGACAACAGCCCGATCGCGGCCAACTGGGTGTTGCCTAGCGCGCGATAGTAGAAATAGGCCATCCCCATGATGGCGAAAATCGCGAAGCGGCGAACCTTGAGCAGGAAGTCACCAAAATCTCTCTCGCCGGCGCGCGATTGCTTACCGCGCTGCAGCACCAGCGGCACCACAATATCGTTCGATACCATGATCGAAAGCGCGACGCATTCCACGATCACCATGGCGGTTGCCGCCGACAGGCCTCCGATGAAGACGCCGACGCTGAGCAAGACGGCATTCCCCTGGATCGGCAGCGCCAGCACGAACATGTCGCTATCGACCCCGCCGAACGGAAAGGTGACGAGACCGGCGATTGCAATCGGAATCACGAACAGGTTGATGGCGACCAGATACAGCGGAAACAGCCAGCGCGCCCGGCTCACCTCGGCATCGCTGGAATTCTCCACCACGCTAACGTGAAACTGGCGCGGTAGCAGCATGATCGCGCAAAACGACAACAGCGTCATGGTGAGGAAATTGCCGATCGATGGCGTGTAGTCGAGGGCGCGCATCGCTTCCGGGCTCTTCATCGCGCGCTCGATCAGTTCGAACGGGCCGAACAGCAGGAATGTGACGCATATGCCGGCCGCGAGAAAAGCCACCAGTTTCACGATGGATTCGGTGGCGACGGCCAGCATCAGGCCATGCTGGTGTTCGGTCGCGTCGGTCTGGCGGGTTCCAAACAGCACCGCGAACGCTGCCATCGCCAGCGTCACGATCAGCGCCATATCGCCGAGGATCGGAACGCTCGCGATCGCCTGGTCATTGCTGAGGATGGTTTCGAGCGACGACGCCACTGCCTTGAGCTGAAGCGCGATATAAGGAACCGACCCGATAATCGCGATTGCCGCGACGGTCGCGGCAACCGCCTGGCTCTTGCCGTAGCGGGCGGCGATGAAATCGGCGATCGAGGTGATGTTCTGCGATTTGGCAAGCTGGATCACGCGGCGGAGCAGCGGCGTGCAGAACGCGATCATCAGGATCGGGCCGATATAGATCGCGAGAAAATCAATACTGGTGCGGGAGGCGAATCCGACCGAGCCGAAAAACGTCCAGGAGGTGCAATAGATCGCCAGCGACAGCGGATAGATCAGCGCGCTGGCGCGGCCGCGCTGCGTCGGCGACAGCCGATCGCCGTAGCTCGCAACCAGAAACAGGAACCCGATGTAGCCGAAAGCGGCTGCGATCACGCCCCAGTCGTGCAGCATCGCTGCTTACTCCCTTGAACATTTTGGCGTGCGCGCCAACCGCGCGCAAGCGCAAGCGACAGCCGTCGCGGGGAGGGAGTATAGCCGGATTGAACCGGCAAAGCATCGCCATCTCGCCGACCCCCGGAGTCGGATTTCGCGGCAGGAGGAGAGGCTATTCGGCCGCCAGGGACTTCTCGTGAAGCGGCAGGCCGAGGCGCTCCCAGACCTGCAACAGCGCTTCGGCAAGCCGATCGATCAAGCCGTCATCGTGGTAGGGCGAAGGCGTGATCCGCAGCCGCTCGGTGCCCTTGGCGACGGTCGGATAGTTGATCGGCTGGATGTAGATGTCGTGCTCTTCCAGCAGGATGTCCGAGGCCCGCTTGCACTTTTCGGGATTACCGACAAACAGCGGCACGATATGGGTGTCGCTCGACATCACCGGCAGCCCGGCGGCAGTCAGGATCGCCTTGACCCGGGCGGCGCGATCCTGGTGGCGGTCGCGCTCCCAACTCGAGTTTTTGAGGTGCCGGATCGCAGCGGTCGCAGCAGAGCAGATCGCCGGCGGCAGCGAGGTCGTGAAGATGAAGCCGGGGGCATAGGAACGAACGGCATCGATGATGTCGGAATTTGCGGCGATATAGCCGCCGAGGCAGCCGAACGCCTTGGCAAGCGTGCCCTCCAGAACGTCGATGCGGTGCATGACGCCGTCGCGCTCGGCAATGCCGCCGCCGCGTGGACCGTACATGCCCACCGCGTGAACCTCGTCGACATAGGTCATGGCGCCATAGCGCTCGGCGAGATCGCAGATCCTCGAAAGCGGCGCGATATCACCGTCCATCGAATAAAGGCTCTCGCACGCGATCAGTTTTGGCCGGTCGGGGCCGGCGGCGCGCAGCAGTTCTTCAAGATGCGCCATGTCGCTGTGGCGAAAGATCTGGCGCTCACAGCCGGACTGGCGGATGCCTTCGATCATCGAATTGTGGTTGAGCGCGTCCGACAGGATCAGGCAATTCGGAATGAGCTTGCCAATGGTCGCAATGCCGGTCTGGTTCGAGACGTAACCCGAGGTGAACAACAGCGCCGCTTGCTTGCCGTGCAGGTCGGCCAATTCCTGCTCAAGCTGCACCAGGGGGTGATGGGTGCCGGCGATGTTGCGGGTGCCGCCGGCGCCGGTGCCGACCCGGGTGGCGGTCTCAACCATGGCGCCGACCACCTTGGGATGCTGTCCCATTCCTAGGTAGTCGTTGGAACACCAGATCACGACGTTGCGCGGCCCCTTCGGGGAATGCCACACCGCATGCGGGAACCGGCCGGCGATCCGCTCGAGGTCGGCGAAAACCCGGTAGCGCCGCTCATCATGCAGGCGGCTGAGGGCGGTCGTGAAGAAGCTGCTGTAATCCATCGCAAAAACCTGGAACGGGAGCTGCAACCGAGGGCGGCTGGACCTTATTTAGAGCGTTTCCAGGATTGCTGTCGAGCCGGAATCAGGTCTGGTGTCATCAAATGCGCGAGGGCCGGTTATAGCAAACGCGCCTGGATTTGATGCAGATCAACGCCATGGTCCGCGTTTGGCGGGGGCAAGGACTTATAAACCGGCCGTCAGGACGAAGCCGCAATGCGTCCGGCGACTTCACGAATTCGTGGTCCGGGAGGCTAGCCTCTCGAAAGCCCTATGCGGGACATCTGTCTCGAAAGCCATGAGCGGGATATTTGCGCGTCCGCCGAATATCGCCCCGCGCCTTGCAGCGCGAGCAGCAGGAAGCCGCCCATGATGCCGAGGTTCTTGTAGAAATGCGCCATGTTGGCGCCGCGCGCGGCTCCCTGCATGTCCCAGAAATTATGGGCAAAGAAGTCGACGAGGACGAGATAGGCGACGAACGCATAAGCGACCCAGCGGGTCTTGAAACCGGCCAGGATTGCAAGTCCGCCGACCAGCTGGATCGTCGCGATCAAATAGCCGAACCATGTCGGCGGCGCCATGCCGCCCGCGACCATGTCAAAGAAACGTTTCAGCGCCGCTTGATTGAAGGTGACCCAGGCCTTGACATCGGCAAACGCCAGACGGCCGTAAACTATGAACACGGCCGATAACAGGATGCGGCTGATCAAATTCAACACATCAGGCATTGTCGTCCTCCCCTTGCCCGGCTTCAGAACGTCGCGCGGGCTCCCCATTGGCGTCCATGATGGATCGCCGCAGGAGCCTTGGCAATTCCCGGCGCGGCATCCGCCGGCGTCAAGTTTGCCACTCGCTGGGCGGTTCAAGGCTGCTATAGTTCGGGGATACGCAACGCATGTTCTCAACAGGTCCCATGCTGCTGCGCTCGGCCGCTCGCGGCGCGTGCGCAGCAGCCGATGGCCGTAATCGGGCTCCCGAACGACAGCTCGGCGTCGCAGCGATGAAAGAAGCAGGGTTACCCGTCCGGCGCGGCAGCGGCCGGACCCTCGCGATATGCACCGCCGTTGCTTCGGCTGCCTGCGCCTTATTTGCGATCGCGCTCGGCCAGGACGTCAACTACGATCAGCAGAACTATCACTTCTACGCTCCCTACGCTCTGTTCAATAATCGTATCCTGTACGACATCTTCCCGGCTTTCGCGGGGCCCACTTTTACCAATCCCATCCCTTATATGCCGTTCTATTGGCTCGCGTGGAACGCGCCGCCGATGCTCATTGGCGCGCTGCTAGGCGGCTTGTATGGCCTCGCCTATGCACCGCTCTTTCTGCTGGCAAGGACGGTGCCACCCGTGCCAGCACGGCGATCCGGGCCGGCGGCGATGGTGCTTGCTGTGCTCGGCCTGACCGGGGCCGTTGCCATTGCCGAGAGCGGCACAACTTTTATTGACAATCTCATGTCGGCACTCGTCCTGAGCGGGCTAGCGGTGGTGGCGGTAGCGATGCCAAGCCTTGCCCGGGCCTCGCCGACGCGGGCGATCATGTGGACGGCTATCGCAGGATTCCCAGTCGGCCTTGCAGCGGGCTTCAAACTCACTATGGCAATCTACTGTGTGGCGTTTGTGCTCGCCGCTTTGGTCGTGCCACGGCGCTGGCCCGAGCGGATGGCAGTCGCGGTTGCGGCCTGCGTCGGCATTGGCATCGGGCTGCTCGTAGCGGGTGGACCTTGGTTCGCAATCCTGTTGGCCAAGACGGGAAACCCGTTCTTTCCATATCTCAACCAGGTTTTCCAATCGCCCTTGGCGATGGTTGACTCCTATCGCGATGATTCCGGAGTACCGGATAGCCTATGGAGAGCGTTGCTATTCCCATTCCTGGTAGTGAGTGGTCAGGTCATGGCCACCGGGGTGCCGTTCTTCGATCTGCGCGTACCAGCGCTCTATACGCTCGCCATGGTCTCTCTGCCGCTGCTGGCAATCGGACGCCGACATCCTCCACTCAACCTGGCGGCGCGGTTTGTACTCGTCTTCGCCGCTGTCGCATACGTCCTTTGGCTCGTCCTCTTTTCCATTTGGCGGTATCTGCTGCCCATTGAGATGCTGGCGCCAGTTTTGATCACGGCCCTGGTCGGCGTGATCGTCCCTGCGGCGCGGATGCGGCGTGCGGCCATGCTTGCGAGCGCGGCCCTGCTCGGCCTTATCGCACTCACCACGCGCCCAGCCGATTGGGGCCATGTCTCCTGGGATCGGGAGCTTTATGGGGTGCGCGTGCCGCCTATTCCACGTCCCGATCACGCGCTGGTCCTGATGGCGGGCACCGCGCCAACCGCGTTCATGATCCCGTTCTTTCCAGCCCGCATTCCCTTCATCCGGTTAGAGGGATTCAGCGCGGGGATGTGGGACACGAGCAGCGGCTTGTACCGCATCGGCGAGGAGCGCGTGCGCGCGCATCAGCACGACATTTATGTGCTCTTTGGGTTCGATCAGGAGACCAGCGCGCGCACCGTGGCTGGCCATTTCTCGCTGGTATTCGATCGGGGCGGCTGTCAAACGATAGAAAACCGGCTGCAGCCCGCCGACGCTCCCGATGGCCCGGTTCTGCTGTGTTTGCTCCGCCGCGCCGGGGGCGCGCCTTGACCAAGGCTTGCGCTCGGCACCGCGCCAGGATCGAGCCGAGAAATCATGGCACCGATTCTGTCGCGGCTCGGCGCTTACAATGCAGTCCAAGCTGACGCCAAGCGCTCATAGTGAATTTGGATTTATGAGGAGACGCGCGAGGCGTCACGTGGTCCTGAAGCGCAGCACGCCGTCGGTTTCCTCGGCCGTCAGGCGTCCTTCGACCAGCATGTAATTGACGTGGGCGATCAGTTCGCCGGCGGCGAATCCCATCTGGTGCACGTCGAGCGCGTGCTTGTGAAACACCACCGGCACCAGTTCCTTGGATGTTTGCGCCACTTCCCGACAGGCCTCGGCGATCAGCCTGCAGCGATCCTCGTGATGATCGGCCAACTGCTTGATGCGTGTCTTCAATCCGTAAAACGGCACCCCGTGGCCGGGCAGCACGATGACGTCATAGGGCAGCGTCGTGGTGAGGCTCGCCAATGAGGCGAGATATTCCCCGAGCGAGTTCTGGTCGGGCTCGACCGCCCAGACGCTGACATTGGGTGAAATCTTGCTCAGCACCTGGTCGGCGGACAGGAACAGCTTGTCGGCGGCGCAATACAGCATCACCTGGTCGAGCGCATGGCCGCCGCCGGTGATTACCTTGAAGCGCCGCGTGCCGATGGAAATTTCGTCGCCGTGCGAGACGCGGCGATAGGACGGCGGCAGGATCGAGACCCGCTTCAGATAATCCTGGCCACGGCCGAGCAATTTGTCAGTCAGGTTCTCGTCCATGCCGTGACGGCGGAAGAACAGCCGCTGCGCGTTTCGGCGCTCTTCGGTGCCGCGATTCTGATGGTAGACCGACTGCAGATATTCCACCTGCGACATATGCAGCGGGCAGTTGAAGCGCTCGACGATCCATCCGGCGAGGCCGACGTGATCGGGATGCGAATGGGTCACGATCAGCCGCGTGATCTTGACGCGAGCCAGCGGCCCCTCGAACAGCGCGCTCCAGGCCGCGATCGATTCCTCGTTGCCGAAACCGGAATCCACCATCGTCCAGCCGTCGCCGTCGGCGAGCAGATAGATGTTCACGTGGTTGAGGCGGAATGGCAGCTTGAGCCGGACCCACAATACGCCCGGCATCACCTCGACGACCTGATCCGCCCCCGGATGATTTTCCCAAGGGTATCGCAGCGCCTCGGCCGAGGAGTGAACGGTATCTGTTCTTGAATGCATCGTTTTGCGTCGCAATGTCCTGCTATCGGCTTAGCCGCACATTGGGCGCGGCGCCAGCCGAAAAAAACAGGGGCCGGCTTGGGCAAAACTCATGGCTGCT
>DASSGM010000143.1:0-3604 GCA_035693465.1 Bradyrhizobium sp.
GGCCTATCGCGATACCCTGATCGCGAGGCTTGGCCTGCGCGACGTCCGGTCCATCAAACCCGCGGAGGAGGCGCTGTCACGCGAGGATCCCAATCGTGAATTGTGGTTCTCCGATCCGGACGCCTGCTGCCGGATCCGCAAAGTGGAGCCGTTGGCGCGCGCACTGGCTCCGTTCAGCGCGTGGATCAATGGGCGCAAGCGTTTTCAGGGCGGTCTTCGCGCCGCCATTCCCGTTGTCGAGCAGGACGGCATCAGGCTGAAATTCAATCCATTCGCAAATGTTACCCGCGAAGAGATCGAGGAGATCTACGCGGCCGCGAAATTGCCGCCGCATCCACTCGTGGCATCGGGCTTTTTGTCGGTCGGCTGCATGCCCTGCACCAGCCGGACTTCGCCCGATGAAGATGCGCGCGCGGGCCGCTGGCGCGGCCGACCCAAGACAGAATGCGGCATCCATACGGTCAGGACCTCCTAGGATAAAGACGCTGCTACGCAGCGAACAACGAAATCCGGTTCCGTTGACTTAGAACCGCCGGTTCCCGAGTTATAGCCTCATGCCCGGTGACGTCCCGAGATCGGGCCGAACGGAGACTGAGATGGTGCGCCGCATTTTGCCCCTCCTCGCGGGACTGCTCTTCGCAAGTTCTGCATTTGCCGCCGATGTCACGCTGCTCAACGTGTCGTACGATCCGACGCGCGAACTCTATGCGGATTTCAACAAGGCGTTTGTGTCGGCCTACCAAAAGGAGACCGGCAGGAGCGTCGAGATCAAGCAGTCGCATGGCGGCTCCGGCTCGCAGGCGCGCGCCGTGATTGACGGTTTGCAGGCCGATGTCGTCACTCTCGCGCTCGCCTATGATATCGACGCCATCGCGGCCAAGGGCTTGATCCCGGTGGATTGGCAGACGCGCCTGCGGCTGAATGCCTCACCCTACACCTCAACCATCGTGTTTTTGGTGCGCAAGGGTAATCCCAAGGGCATCAAGGATTGGGATGATCTGGTTAAATCCGGCGTCAGCGTCATCACGCCGAATCCAAAAACTTCGGGTGGCGCGCGCTGGAATTATCTCGCCGCCTGGGGCTACGCGCTGAAGAAATTCGGCTCAGCCGACAAGGCGAAGCAATTCGTCGGCGAGCTCTACAAGAACGTGCCGGTGCTGGATACCGGCGCGCGCGGCTCGACCGTTACCTTCGTGGAGCGCGGCGTGGGCGACGTGCTGCTGGCCTGGGAGAACGAGGCATTCCTCGCCCAGCGTGAATTCGGTAAGGCCAAATTCGAGATCGTGTCACCGCCGCTGTCGATCCTGGCCGAGCCCCCGCTATCGGTAGTCGACGCGGTTGCCGACAAGAAAGGCACCCGGGCGGTGGCCGAGGCATACCTGAAATACTGGTACTCCAGGGAAGGTCAGGAAATTGCCGCACGGAATTCCTACCGTCCGCGCGATTCGGAGATCGCGAAGGAATACGAGAAATCATTCGCGAAAGTCGAGCTGTTCACGATCGATGACGTTTTCGGCGGATGGGCCAAGGCGCAGAAGGAACATTTTGCCGAAGGCGGCATTTTCGACCAGATTTACAAGCACTGAATTCACTAGTGCCGCCAATTTGAAGTTCCTGCACGCGTTTCCAAAGGTTCGTACGAGGAGCTTTAGATCGACGAGCGGCGCTAGAAACAAGCAAGTTGCTCGTGCCGCTTTGTTTCTGAAGTTCGCATCAGGGCGCCGCAATGGTTTACGAACTTCGGAAACGGGGCACGAGTCGGGAGCGGGGGGCATTGTGAGCGCAGCGGCCGGACGACGAACTACATTGCCCGGGTTCGGTCTTACCATGGGGCTGACGCTGACATGGCTCTCGGTCATCATCCTGATCCCGCTTGCAGGCCTGTTCCTCAAGGCATCAGAGCTGAGTTTCGATCAATTCTGGGGCATCCTCGCAAGCCGGCGCACCCTGCATGCGCTGAGGATTTCGTTCGGTCTCGCCTTCGCCGCCGCCGCCGTCAATCTGGTCATGGGGATGGTCATTGTCTGGGCGCTGGTGCGATACAGCTTTCCGGGGCGCCGCATCTTCGACGCCATCGTCGACATTCCATTTGCACTGCCGACCGCGGTCGCCGGCGTCGCGCTGACCTCGCTGTTCGCGCAACAAGGCTGGCTCGGGGCGCCGCTTGCCGCGCTCGGCATCAAGGTGGCATTTACGCCGGTTGGAATTCTCATCGCGATGATTTTCATCGGTATTCCGTTCGTGGTGCGGACGGTCCAGCCGGTGCTGCTCGATCTCGACGCCGAGATCGAGGAGGCCGCCGCCAGCCTCGGTGCCAACCGCTGGCATACCGTCTCCAAGGTGATCCTGCCGAGCATGATCCCGGCGCTGCTGACGGGATTTGCGCTGGCCTTCGCGCGTGCCGTCGGCGAGTACGGTTCGGTCATCTTCATCGCCGGCAATTTGCCGAATGTGTCCGAGATCGCGCCGCTGTTGATTGTGATCCGGTTATCGGAATTTCGCTATGCGGACGCAACCGCAATCGCGGTGGTCATGCTGGTGGCGTCATTCCTGATCATTTTCGCGGTCAATCGAATCCAGCGCTGGGCGCAAACCCGAATCCCTGCGCATTAGAGATCGATGCAGATGAGCGAGCTTCAGTATTCCCTTCATTCGGCGCGCGACGGCCTGCGTACCGAGCCGCGGCCCATTCGCATTGTCATCATTGCGATTGCGGTGATCTTCCTCACCGTCTTTGTCATGCTGCCGCTGGTCGTGGTGTTTGCGCAGGCCTTTTCCAAAGGGATCGCCGCGTATTTCGCTGCACTTTCCGACTCGGAAGCGTTGTCGGCCATCAGGTTGACGCTGTTGGTCGCGGCGATTTCCGTCAGTCTCAATCTGGTGTTCGGCGTGATCGCGGCCTGGGCAATCGCAAAGTTCGACTTTCGCGGCAAGACCTTCCTGATCTCGCTGATCGATTTGCCGTTCTCGGTCAGCCCGGTGATTTCGGGCCTCGTTTTCGTTCTGCTGTTCGGCGCGCAAGGGTATTGGGGGGCCTGGCTGCAAAGCCATAACATCCATGTGCTGTTCGCGGTGCCGGGTATCGTGCTCGCGACCATTTTCGTGACCTTTCCATTCGTCGCGCGTGCGCTGATTCCGCTGATGCAGGAACAGGGCACGCAGGAGGAAGAGGCCGCGATCTCGCTTGGCGCATCAGGCTTGCAGACGTTCTTCCGCGTCACTTTGCCCAATATCAAATGGGGGGTGCTGTACGGTGTACTGTTGTGTAATGCGCGCGCAATGGGGGAATTCGGCGCAGTGTCGGTGGTATCGGGACACATTCGCGGCGAGACCAATACCATGCCGCTGCTGGTTGAAATTCTCTACAACGAATATCAATTCGTGTCGTCGTTCGCGATCGCGTCGCTGTTGGCGATGCTGGCACTGATCACGCTGGTGGCAAAAACCATTCTCGAACAGCGTTTGGACGAAGGGCAACACCCCCGTGGCGATTGAAGTCAAGAATATCGTCAAGAGATTCGGCACATTTGCCGCGCTCGACGGCGTCGATCTGAAAGTCGCCAATGGCGAATTGCTGGCGCTGCTCGGGCCGTCGGGCTCGGGC